>NZ_JBRAIN010000015.1:0-21578 GCF_052743955.1 Thermodesulfitimonas sp. | reverse complement strand
CGAAGCACCCAAGAGCTTGGAGAGGAACCTGAAGAGGTTGAAGAAGCTGTCCCGGATGATGCCCAGGTCAGCCAGAGCGGTTTGCTCGAGTAACGCCTGTAACTCGCGTAAAGCTGTTGGATGCGCAACCGTTGACGGGGACTTCTGCGGCAGGCCGACCTTCACCCGGTTCTCGTGCGCCTGCGCGAGATAAACCGCGTGGCCGGTATCGTAAAGCGACTTTATTCCTTCAATGGCCAGAGTGGGGAGGGCGAATTCTCTGACGGCTACGCGGCGCATGGCCTGCATTACCTCGAAGGGATTTACCTTTCGGGGACAGACCTCGGTACAACGGTTACAGGACTGGCAGGCCCAGATGGAGGTATCGTCGAGAAGCATCTCCTTCAAACCAAGCAGGATGGCCTGGATCACCTGCTTATTAAAAAAACGGGAAACCGGCAAGGGCCATCGGACAGGCGGCGCACTTGGCGCACTGGATGCAATCGAGGATGTGGGTGACGCCGAGCGCCTTGATTTCGTCGACAAAGCCTTTTTCGCCTGCGGAAAGATTAATGACCTCTGGTACAGCGGCCGCAGCGTTAGACATTTAGATCACCCCCGCTGAAAGTTAGGGCCTCGATTTGGGCTTCGATCTGCGCCGTGGTGAAACCGTGGAGAGCGTGATCGCCCGGGAGGGGCAAGCTGCCGCACAAACGCCGCAGCCGGCGCAGAAGGCCGGGTCAATCTTGGCCCGCAGCTTATCACCGTATTGCACCATGCTAATGGCCGAATAAGGGCAGAGCGGCACGCAGAGACCGCAGCCACTGCACCTTTCGACGTTGGTTTCAGAAATCAGCGGTTCGACGAGCACCTTTCCGGCGGTGAGCGGTACCGCTGCCGCCGCGGCTGCCGCGCGCGCCTGCGAGACCGATTCGGGGATGTCTTTGGGGCCCTGCGCGCACCCGGCGATGTAGATGCCCTTTACTGGTGTTTCCACCGGGTAGAGCTTGGTGTGGACTTCTTTCAAGAAGCCTTCGCTGCCGCAGGTGATGCCGAGCCGGCGGCCGAGTTCCTCAAGCCCCGGCGCCGGTTCGATGGCGGTGGCGAGAACCACCAGGTCCGCTTCGAGTTCGACGGGCGCGGCCATATCCACATCGTAGGCGCGCACGCGCAGGCGGTCGCCGGCGAGTTCGTCCACGGCACCCACGCGGCCCCGCACAATCTTAATCCCCAGGTCGCGGCAGTAGGTGTAGTATTCTTCAAAGTCTTTGCCGCCGGTCCGTACGTCGATAAAGAAGATGTAGACGTTCGTTTCCGGGTATTTTTCTTTGATGAGCCGCGCCTCTTTCAGCATGTACATGCAGCAGACCTTGGAGCAGTAAGGATGGTGGTTCTTATCCCGGCTGCCGACGCAGGAGATAAAGGCCACCGTCTTGGGCTTTTTCCCGTCTGAGGGGCGCTTGAATTCGCTTTCGGTAGGTCCGGTTGCCGAAAGGAGACGCTCGAGTTGCATGGCGGTAAGCACGTTGGGCGACTGGGGGGAGTACTCTTTGAAAGGAGCCTTATCCATGACTTTGTAGCCGGTGGCGACGATGATCGTATCTACGTTGCGCTCGATGATCTCCCCGTCCGGGTTATATAGTAGCGAGCGGTCGCAGGCGCCCGTGGGGCAGGCCTTCTCGCATGGCGCCAGGATGGGCTCTCCGGTCTTAGAATGGATGCGCGGTTGGGTGCCGGAAGTCCGCTTCGCGCAGTTGATGCAGTGGGCGATGTCGACGACCGCCTTCTTGGGCACCGCCTGCGGGAACTCGATGTAGATCGCCTTCCGGTTGCTCATGCCCTCGTTGAACTCGTCGGGCACTTTGGCTGGGCAGGCTTCGACGCAGGCACCGCAGCCGGTGCATTTATCCCATTCAATGTAGGTCTGCCTTCTTCTTACCTTAACCTTAAATTACCGATGGAACCGTCGACCGCTTCGACTTCCGCGTAGGTGAGCAGCGTGATATTCGGGTGCGTGCCCCCTGAACCATGACGGGGGTAAGGATGCAGGCGGAGCAGTCGTTGGTCGGGAAGGTTTTGTCGAGCTTAGCCATGTTGCCGCCGATGGAGGGCCTTTTCTCAACGAGGTAAACCTTATAACCCATATTGGCCAAGTCAAGGGCGGCAAACATGCCGGCTACGCCCCCGCCGACGACGAGAGCCGCCTTCGTCACGTCCACGTAACGGTCGGTGAGCGGCTCTAAGAGGGCTGCCTTCGCCACGGCGCTAGCGATGAGCCTTTTGGCCTTCTCCGTAGCGCCCCGCTTATCGTGCCAGTGGGCCCAGCTGTCCTGGTCCCGGATATTAGCCATTTCGAAGAGGTACCGGTTAAGTCCGGCGTCTTCGACGGCCTTGCGGAAAATCGGCTCGTGGGTGCGGGGAGTGCAGGCGGCTACCACCACCCGGTCGATTAGTCCTTCTTTGATATCCTGCTTGATCAGGTCCTGGCCCGGGTCAGAACACATAAAAAGATAGTCGCGTACGAGCGCAACCCCTGGAAGACCACCGGCATACTTTTTGACTTCGGCAATGTCCACAGCACCAGCGATATTTTCGCCACAGTGGCAGATGTAAACGCCTATTTTAGGCAACCCGATCCCTCCTTCGCGTTAACGGTTATATCTGGGCTCTTCTTTTTTCGTCTTGGGATCCTTAATCGCTCTATTTATCGCGAGATAAACGCCACAACCAACCCCCTTTCACCAGTATGCACGCGCAGGACCGCCGCCCTTGTAGAAATGGGGTAACGCTGCCTGTGAGCCCGGTTAGTAAGGATACAGAAATTCAGGTAGAGACGCTCTGCCCTGATTACGTGCGGCTTCGAAAATTTCGACAGCAATTGGACAAAATCCTTCTTTATTTGCTAAAAAAGAAAATGAGATTCAGCCGCGGCCATAATGCTTCTAAGGGTGGGCGCGACGTTGCCGTTCGTCCTGGGGTTACTACGAAAGTCCGTTGGTGAAGCGCCTGGCCGGATGCGGCGTCGCCGCAAAACCGAAACGTTTATTGTATACTTGAGTTACCACTGTTTCCAACGCTCCGCCCTTTGCATTATAATTATCACCAGGTTTTAAGCGCCGGTTATTTTTGCGTTTTTGTTGGGGATGGGGGGAGAATACGATGCGTCCGTTAAGAATTACGGACACAACCTTGCGGGACGGGCACCAGAGCCTGTGGGCGACCCGGATGCGGACGGAGGATATGCTGCCGATTGTGGAGCGACTCGACCAGGTCGGTTACCACTCGCTCGAGGTGTGGGGCGGGGCGACCTTCGATGTTTGTCTCCGCTATCTTTACGAGGATCCGTGGGAGCGGTTACGGGAGATTAAGAAACGTGCCCGCCGGACACCGCTGCAGATGCTCTTGCGGGGCCAATCGCTTGTCGGTTACGGCCACTACCCGGACGATGTGGCGGCAGCCTTCGTCCGGAAGGCGGTGGCAAACGGGATTGACATCATCAGAATTTTTGACGCTTTGAACGATATCCGCAACCTTGAGTTTACCATGAAGGTGGCGAAAGAGGCCGGCGCGCATGTTCAGGCTACGGTTGTTTATACTTTAAGTCCGGTGCATACCATTGAGCATTACCTGGAGACAGCGCGGAAGCTTGCGGAGTTGGGTGCGGACTCGATCTGTATTAAAGATATGGCCGGGATAATGGCCCCTTACCGGGCTTACGAGTTGGTTAGCCTTTTTAAAAAGGAACTCGGTATCCCGGTTCAGCTCCACTGCCACTATATCGGCGGCATGGCCGTTGGCGCTTACCTGAAGGCGGCAGAGGCAGGCGTCGACGTAATCGATACGGCCTCGGTACCCCTGGCCTTTGGTGCTTCCCAGCCGCCGGTAGAGACGATAGTCCGGGCACTTAAGGGCACGCCTTACGATACGGGGCTCGACATCAAGGAACTCTTTGAGATTGCGCAGTACTTTGAGGAGTTACGCAAAAAGCGGGGCTTTGAGCGGGGGGTAACGCGCATCCACGACATGCGGGTTTTCGATCACCAGGTACCGGGCGGCATGATCTCCAACCTGGTGACCCAGCTCCAGGAACAGAAGGCGATCCACAGGCTGCAGGAGGTTCTCGACGAAATCCCGCGGGTGCGGGCGGAGCTTGGCTACCCCCCGCTGGTTACGCCTACGAGCCAGATCGTCGGCACGCAGGCAGTGCTAAATGTCCTCACCGGGGAGCGTTATAAGCTTGTTCCTGAGGAAGTGCGGCGCTACGTCCAGGGATACTATGGCCGGCCCCCGGCGCCCATCGATCCTGAAGTGCAAAAAAAGATCCTTGGTGACCGGGAGCCGATTACCTGCCGGCCGGCCGACTTGCTAGAACCAAAACTGGAAAAACTAAGGGAAGAGATCGGGGATCTGGCCCAATCGGAAGAGGACGTTATCTCTTACGCACTTTTCCCCCAGGTGGCACGGCGCTTCTTCGAGGCGCGCAAGGCGGGGAAACTTAGGGTCATAGCCGAACAGATGGCGGAGAAAAAAGGAGCAAATCTCGTGAAGGAGGCAAAAGGGATGAAATTAGAGGAGATTCGGGAACTCCTGAAGCTCCTGAAGGAAAGTGACGTAACGGAGTTTTCACTCGAAAGTGCGGGGATGAAACTTACCATCCGCAAGGGTGGCCATACTGGGGCAGCCGGAGAGGCGGCGGCACGGCCCGCATCGCCGCCCTCAGTCGCGGCAGCACCTCTGGCGGCGCCCCAAGAGGAGCTTTATACGGTTAAAGCGCCAATGGTTGGGACTTTTTACCGCGCACCGGCGCCGGATGCGCCACCTTACGTACAAGTGGGCGATAAGGTTGAAAAGGGGCAGGTTCTCTGCATCATTGAGGCGATGAAGCTGATGAACGAGATTAAGGCGGAGGTTGCCGGGGAGATCGTCGATATCCTGGTGGAGAATGCCCAGCCGGTGGAGTACGGGCAGCCTCTCTTCCTAATCCGCGAGAAAAAGTAACTCTTTTAGTAGTGGAGGAGCCTCCATGTTTAATAAGATTCTGATCGCCAACCGGGGTGAGATTGCGCTTCGGATTATTCGGGCCTGCAAGGAACTTGGGATTAAGACCGTGATCGTCTACTCGGAGGCGGACAGGGAAAGCCTCCCGGTGCGACTGGCGGACGAGGCCTTCTGCATCGGGCCACCGCCGGCGACGAAGAGCTATCTCAATATCGCCAACATCGTTAGCGTTGCCGAGGTGGTGGGGGCCGAGGCGATACATCCGGGATATGGTTTTTTAGCGGAGAACGCCAGTTTTGCAGAAATATGCCTTAACTACGGGATAACTTTTATCGGGCCGCCCGTCGTGGCGCTCGAGAAGATGGGGGCTAAAGCAGTAGCCCGGAAAACGGTGGCGGAGGCCGGTGTTCCGGTAGTGCCGGGATCGGAGGGGGTGATCCGGGATCCGGCGGATGCGCTCGCCCTCGCTAGAGAGATCGGCTATCCGGTGCTCATCAAAGCTTCGGCCGGTGGGGGTGGTCGGGGGATGCGGGTTGTGCACAACCAGGCGGAACTCGAAAGGGCCCTAAAATCGGCGCAAGCGGAGGCGGAAGCCGCTTTCGGGAACCAGGAGGTTTACCTGGAAAAATATGTCGAGGAGCCGCGCCACATCGAGTTTCAGGTTTTAGGTGATCAACAGGGGAACATCGTTTATTTAGGTGAGCGGGACTGTTCTATCCAGCGGCGCAACCAGAAACTTTTGGAAGAAGCGCCTTCTGTAGCGCTAACGCCGGCACTGCGGAAGAAAATGGGGGAGGCTGCGGTGCGGGCAGCGCGGGCCGTCGGTTACTACAGCGCCGGGACGGTCGAGTTCCTGCTCGACAAGCACAACAATTTTTATTTCATCGAGATGAATACGCGGATTCAGGTCGAACACCCGGTCACCGAAATGGTCACCGGGCGGGACCTGGTTAAGGAGCAGATCCGGATTGCAGCGGGTGAGCCCTTAGGCTACCGACAGGCGGACATCCGGATTGAGGGCTGGGCGATCGAGTGTCGGATCAACGCGGAGGATCCGGTGCGGAACTTTGCGCCCTGTCCCGGGAGGGTCGCTACCTACTTGCCGCCGGGTGGGCCGGGTATCCGGGTCGATTCCGCTGTCTATTCCGGCTACGTGATCCCGCCTTACTACGATTCGCTTATTGCCAAGCTGATCGCCTGGGGCCGGGACCGCGAAGAGGCGATTGCGCGGATGGAGCGCGCCCTCGAGGAGTTCATCATTGAGGGAGTGCCCACGACGATCCCCTTTCACCGGCGGGTGCTGCAAAACGCCTTTTTCCGCCGGGGCGAGGTTTATACCAACTTCGTCCAGCGTCGTATTTTGACGGAGGAAGAATTAAAGTTGTTTTAGAGGGAAAAATTTAGTATGATAAAAATAAACTGAGGAGGTGGTCGCCTTGGCTCCCATTGAGGCTGGCGGGCAGGAGTTACGTAGTGACCTGGGGGCGGTACGAATTGCGAACGAAGTGGTAGGTATCATTGCGGGGCTTGCGGCGACGGAGGTTCCGGGTATTGCCGGGATGAGCGGTGGTATCGCGGGCGGCATCGCGGAGCTCTTGGGGCGTAAGAATCTCGCCAAGGGTGTGAAGGTGGAGGTTGGGGAGCGGGAAGCCGCTATCGATCTTTTCGTGGCTGTTGATTACGGGGTGCGGATCGCGGAAGTAGCTGCTCAGGTCCAGGCGGCGGTAAAGCGGGCGGTTGAGGAGATGACGGGGCTTGCCGTCGTGGAGGTAAACGTGCATGTTCAAAGCGTAGTTTTCCCCGAGGAGCATAAGGAAGAGGAACGCAGGGTGAGGTAAGAGACAAGAAGTCGGATTTCGGGAGATAGGTGTACCGGGCTGGGGCAAGGACGGAAACGCTGTTGGAGTCGTTGAAGACCAGGACGAGAAAGTATCGCGCCACGGACGTAGAAATTGGAGCGTTTGTTTCCCTTGACGGGTGCGCTGCATATTGCCGATGTTAAACGACGCACGCTTTCAGGGAGTGGTATAATTTGGGACCGTTCGATCGCGGTCTCTTATTGCTTTATGGCTTGGCTACCAGCTTTTTTTGGGGCGCTTTTCTCCTTGCGCTCTTAGGATGGCGGCCGGTGCTTGATGCTGCCGCGGTAGTTTTTGCGCCGGAGCGACGGGAGATAGTTTTCGCCGGGCTCGGGGTCCTGATCGTTGCGGGGCTCCGGCTGATTTACACCAGCGTGAAACCCGGGCGCCGGCACGATAAGGTGGCCCTCATCGAGGAAAACTCCCTCGGCCAGGTGCAGGTGGCCTTAGGGGCGATCGAAAACCTGGTAACGCGCGTGGTGAGCGCCTTTCCGGGAATAAGGGAAGTGCGGCCGCGGGTCGTCACGGTGCCCGAGGGAGTTGAAATCCGAGTTAGGCTGGTTACCACCCCGGGGCTTAAAATCCCCGAGGTTTCCCAGGAGATTCAACGCCAGGTCAAGGAGACGGTCCGGGAAGTCACCGGAATTGCGGTGCAGAACGTCCGCGTTCTCGTCGATAACATCACGGCTGTCAAACCGCGGGTCGAGTAAAAGCGGGGGTTAAGGGTGGACTACCGGGAGTTTTTCGAGCACCACCGGGGGAAAATCATCGGCGTGGCCCTGGGCCTCGCTTTTGGCTGGTTTGCGATTGTTTATGGTTTCTGGAAGGCCGTTTTTGTCACGGTCTGCGTGGGAATCGGCTATTACGTGGGCAAGCGGGTCGATGAGCGGATCGATTTTGCTCATGTTTGGGACCGGCTTTTCCGGGAAAAGTAGGAGGCTTATATGGGCCGGCGCAGGGCGAGAGAAGCGGCCTTTATGGTTCTTTTTGAGGTTGACTTCGGGCAGGCCGAGGTGGAAGCCGTTTTTGCCCGGGCGATGGCGGAGCGGGGAGTGGAGGGCCCCGACCACGATTTTGCCCGCGACATGGTTTGGGGGACGTTGCAACACCGGGAGCGGATCGACGCCATCATTAAGGAGCTAAGCCGCGACTGGCGCATCGAACGGATGAACAGCGTGGACCGGAACGTGATGCGGCTTGCGCTTTACGAGCTGCTTTACCGGGAGGATATTCCCCCCAACGTGGCCATCAACGAGGCGGTAGAATTAGTTAAACGCTACGGTGGCGCCGACTCGCCGCGCTTTGTTAACGGGATTTTAGGCAAGGTGGCGGAAAATCTTGCTACGTACCGGGCGGCAAGGGGGTAGGGGGCTGCGTTTGGGTTTGCGGGATGGACCTCTGGGGTCCGTTTTGCGTTCAGGGTTCAACGTTAGGCTTAAGGGATAGACTTTTGGGAAAGCAAGAAAAGCTTTTCCCGAAGAGGTAGATGGGTAGCGGCCGGGGAGATTTGAGGCCGCTATTTATTAGCAAGCCAAAAAGTGTAAAGGCGGTTGCCTGATGCCTGTTTTCACGGTGAGTGAAGTCGTCGGCCGTATCCGGGACCTGCTCGAGGGTGACCCGGTTCTGGCGGGGTTCTGGGTGCGGGGCGAGGTTTCGAATTTAAGCGTCTCCGGCGCCGGCCACCTCTATTTTACTCTGAAGGACGAAGCGAGCCAGTTAAAGGCGGTAATGTTTCGCTCGCGCGCGGCGAGCCTCTCCTTTTGTCTGGCCAACGGGGCGGCGGTCCTGGCCCGCGGCCGGATATCCCTTTATGAGCGCGACGGGAACATCCAGCTATACGTCGCCGAAATGGAGCCCGACGGCGTTGGCCTACAGGCCATCCTTCTGCGGGAGCTGAGAGCACGGCTTGAACGGGAAGGGCTCTTTAACCCCCAGCGTAAGCGGCCGCTGTCCCGCTTCCCACGGCGCATTGGGGTAGCCACCTCGCTGGAAGGAGCTGCCGTGCGGGATATCGTTAAAATCCTCCGGGAGCGTTGGCCGTTAGCTGAAGTGGTGATCGCCCCGTGTGCGGTTCAGGGAGACCAGGCGCCCCAGGAGATAGCGGCAGCGCTGGAGCGGCTGAACCGCTACGGCGGGGTCGAGGTGATCATTACCGGGCGGGGCGGCGGCTCTTCCGAAGAGCTTGCGGCCTTCAACACGGAAACGGTCGTGCGCGCCATTTTCGCTTCGCGGGTACCGGTCGTTGCGGCGGTAGGACACGAGCGGGACGAGACGCTGGCGGACCTGGTGGCCGACGCTCGGGCGGCGACTCCTTCGGCGGCAGCGGCCATGGTGGTCCCCGACCAGCGCGAGATGGTGGAAAATCTGGCCGGCCTTGCTGGCAGGCTCAGAGTTGCTCTGGGGCAGCGGGTAGTGGCGCTCCGGCTGCGCCTTCAGCACGTTGCGCAGAGTCGCGTTTTTACCAGTCCCTGGGAAACGATCTGCGGGCGGCGGGCACAAGCGGTAGATAGCTTGGCGCTGCGGCTCGAAAGGGAGCTCCGTGGCAGGCTGCAGAAGATGCACGCGGCGCTGGCGGTTCTAAGTGGCAGGCTTGACGCGCTAAGCCCGCTTAAGACTCTTGCCCGGGGTTATTGCCTCTGCCGTGACCCGGCAACCGGCGTCCTGGTAACCGATGCCGCTCGGGTAGCGTGCGGCACAGCGGTGGAGGTGGTTCTGCACCGCGGGCGACTTTTTTGCCGGGTGGAAAAGACTGCGGTTGACGATGCCAATTAAGCCTCTCGAACCGTCATTTATTCCGTTTACCCCGCCGGCGTAGACAAGGGGCTTTCCCCTGGTTATACTTCCCCAAAAGGTAAAAAAGGGAGGTTTTTGCCGTGGCGGTAATCCTCGACGGCAAGGCGCTTGCGGCCCAGATTAAAGAAGAGATTAAGGCTGCGGTGGCCAAGTATGTGTCCCGCGGGATAACGCCGAAGCTTACTGCTATCCTGGTGGGTGATGACCCGGGATCGGTTGTTTACGCACGGGCGAAAGAAAAGGCCTGCGCCGGGGTAGGGATCGCCTACGCGCTCCACCATCTTCCGGGTGATACGCCGGAGGCTGCGGTTATAGACCTAATCAGGCGGCTTAACGAAGATCCGGGCGTGCACGGCATCCTGGTAGAGTTTCCCCTCCCGAAACAGGTGAACAAGTGGCGGGTTCTCGATGCCCTGGCGCCGCTCAAAGATGTGGACGGGATGACGGCGGTTAACCGTGGCCGTCTCCTGGCGGGAGAAGAAGGGCTCTTCCCGGCGACGCCCCAGAGCTGCATCGAGATTATGGAGCGTTACGGGATCGAGATTGCCGGTAAGCACGCCGTACTGGTGGGGCGCGGAGAAACGGTGGGCCGGCCGCTGATGCTGATGATGCTCCGCAAGAACGCCACCATTACGGTCTGCCACACGAAAACGGTAGATATGGCGGCCCATACTCGCCAGGCGGATATTCTCATCGCCGCTGCCGGCCGGGCCGGGCTTATCAAGGCGGCGATGGTCAAGCCGGGCGCTGTAGTGGTCGATGCGGGGATCAACCAGACGGATAAAGGGATTTGTGGCGATGTCGACTTTGAGAGCGTGAAAGAGGTTGCGGGGTACATTACGCCGGTACCGGGCGGCGTCGGGAGTCTGACCACCACTTTGATCATGAAGAATCTCCTGAAGGCGATGGCCCTACAAGGGGTTGTGTAGGAGGCAGGAGTATGGCGCAGGTTTTCGACTGGAGCATCAGGCAGTTTTTAAAGGAGGCCGCGTCGAGCGCCCCCACGCCCGGCGGGGGGAGCGTGGCGGCACTGGCAGGCGCGCTGGCGGCGGCAATGGCATCCATGGTTGCCAACCTGACTGTCGGCAAGGAGAAATACAAGGATGTGGCGGCGGAGATGCAGACTGTGCTGGATAGAACGGCGGCCCTAATCGAGGAGCTTGAGGCGCTGGTAGCGGCGGATATGGAAGCCTTCAACGCCTTTATGGCGGTTTATAAGCTTCCAAAGGAAACGGCGGAGCAAAAGGCGGAGCGGGCGCAGCGGCTGCAGGAGGCTCTGGTAAAGACAACCGATACCCCGCTTAAGATCGCTGGTAGCTGTCTCGAGGTGCTCCGGCTTGCCGAACAGGCGGCGTTAAAGGGGAACAAGGGCGCGGTAAGCGATGCGGGTGTGGCTGCGTATCTGGGCGAGGCGGCGCTTCAGGCCGCGCTGCTCAACGTTGACATCAATGTACCGCTTATCAAGGACGCGTCATACGCGGCGGAGGCGGTAACGAAGCGGGAGGAGTTGAGCCGCGAGGCGGCGAAAGTAAAGGAGCGGGCCGTGGCGGTCGTGAGGGAGCGGCTCGCGGGCCGGTAAGGTGGAGCCTATCCTGTAGTTGAAACCCCCGGTTTCCTGCGGTGCGGGAGCGGGGGTTCTTGTGTTTCATCTAGGGAACCCAGCCCTCTGTTTTACGGGGAAAATGGCGGATAAGAAGTTGAACCGCAAAAATTCTTATTGGGGGAACTGGCGGGAGAATTTAAAGAGGAGTTTAGGCCCGGGTGGCGAAATCTCAAAGATACCCGCATGGAAAGAGTAAAGCCAGAACCGGTAAAACCGGTGGTAGGTATTTTTAGCGCGGATGAGACGCTGCTAACGGCGGTGGCCGGTGAGCTTGCCCGGTGGCTGGGCGAGCCCGACTACGAAAGCCCGTTGCTGGCGTTTGAGCAGACCCGCTATTACGAACGGGAAATGGGGCCGGGGCTAAAGCGGCGGTTTTATGCTTTTCCCCGCCTTATCGACGCGGCAGAGCTGGTGGCGCTCAAACGCTGGGCGATAGAAACCGAGGCGCGCTGGCAGCATGCCGGGAGGCGGCGGGTAAACGTTGACCCTGGCTACGTAAGCCTCGCGAAATTAGTGCTGGCCACCACCAAGGATAACGTCCACCGGATTTATTTGGGGGAAGGCATCTACGCCGAGGTAACCCTTTACTTTCGCAGGGGGCGGTTTCATCCGTGGCCCTGGACTTATCCGGACTACGCGAGCCTGGAGTACCGCGCGATTTTCGAGCATATCCGGGAGCTTTACCGGGAGCAGTTACGGGCCGCAAAGCAGGGATAACTTCCCTAAAGTAAACTATTTATGTTATACTTTTGATTAGTACTGGTTGCAGCATAAGGAGTTGGGTACGTGAGTCAGGAGAAAGAGCTTTCTTTTGAGGCGTGTCTTGGGCGGTTAGAGGCGATTGTCCAGGAGATCGAAGCGGGTAATCTCGATCTTGATACGGCCATTGCCCGGTTTACCGAAGGAATGGAATTAGTGAGGCGGTGCCGGGCACTGCTTACCGCGGCGGAACAGAAGATATGCTTGTTTCTCGCGGATGAAGGGCAGGAAAATGTAGCCGTTCCGGTAGAGAGCCTGGCGAAGGAGCGCACCAATGGACTTCAAGGCGGCCTTAGCCGAAAAGGCACACCTGATTAATCAGGCCCTTGATGCTTACCTCCCGCCGGAATTAACGCCGCCGGTGGTTATTCACCAGGCGATGCGGTACAGCGTCCTCTCCGGCGGGAAAAGGCTCCGCCCGGCGCTGGTGCTAGGGGCGGCGGAGGCGGTTGGGGGCAAAGTCGAGGCCGTTCTTCCGGCTGCTTGCGGCATCGAGCTTATCCATTGCTATTCTCTGGTTCACGATGACCTGCCGGCGATGGACGACGACGATTTGCGGCGCGGGCGTCCGACTACCCATAAGGTCTTCGGTGAGGCGATCGCGATTTTAGCCGGGGATGCTCTCCTGACGTTCGGCTTCGACCTTCTCGCCCGGGCGGGGCTGGAAGCGGATGTGTCGCCTGTGGACGCCCTTAAGGTGGTGCGGGAGGTAGCCGTTGCGGCGGGAACGGAAGGGATGGTTGGCGGGCAGGTACTCGATATTAAGTCTCCGGAAGCAGGGGCGCCGGCAGAAGAGCTGATCAAGGAGATTCACCACCGGAAAACGGCGGCGCTTTTCGTCGCTTCGGTCCGCACGGGAGCAATTCTGTCGCGTGCCTCTGAGGAAGCGCTGGCGGCTCTGACGCGTTTCGGAATGAGTTTTGGCCTCGCTTTTCAGATTACGGACGACATTTTGGACGTGGTCGGGGAAGAGACCAAAATGGGGAAGAGGGCCGGGAGCGACGCGCGGAAGAAAAAGCTCACCTATCCGGCGATTTTTGGCTTAGCAGCAGCGCGGGAGCGGGCCAGGGCGGCAGCCATGGAAGCGGTGGCGGCGGTAGAAGGATTTGGCAGCGCGGCCGCGTTTTTGCGCGGGGCGGCGGAATTTATCCTGACACGCGATTACTGACGGCCGATTTTGCGTGTCGCTCATTTACAGGGCGAGCTGGCGGCATCTGACGTGGATTTGTTTATCCCGGCGGTCTATGGTATAATATTTTAGAAACCATTTGTTTTGGCCTTTGAAATATTTTGGCCTTTGAAAACGAAAATGGGTAAGTGATGCAGTATCCTAGTCAGAACGCCTCCACTGAAGGCGGGCCTAAAAATCCGCCAAGGGCACACCGATGAAGTTCCTGGTGCTGGCTGCTGGCGCCCAGCCGGGGGCTGGTACTGGGAGTTAAGGCGGAAGGGCGACCCGCAAAGGCATGCGGGCGTTGACCCTCCCGCCGCGGAGACCCAAGTGCGTGGGCTTCGGCCTATGGCTTGGGATAGAACCTGTACGTGGTGGAAAGCTGCGTACAGCGTAGCCTGCCTTGAGTGGCCCGGGTGGATGCAAAGAAAAGCGGCCGCCGGGTATGGGCCCATCCTGGAGGTCCGCTAGCTGAAACCCTGGCTGCAAAAGGGGCTAGGTGGAGGGCGGTTCTGTCAGGGGAAAACCCCTAGGCTGTCCGGTTTTCGGGGCGCTCCAGGGATTAAAGTGTATGCTTAGTGGCAATCCAGCCCCGGTTGCGGTGACGGGCCGGGGACGCTCTTAAAGGGAAACCGCTGGCGCGGCGACGGCCAGTGGGCGTCCGGGAAATCCTGCTGGACCTAAGCTACAGCGTTTACCTGGGGCGCTGTCACTTACCCATTTTGACTTTGCGGTATTTTTCGAGGTGAGAGCTATTTGGGTAATAACCGGCTCCGCGGCGCTTTTGTGCGCCACCTGCTTTTTGTGCTGGTGGGGACTTTTGCCGCTACCGTATCCTGCGCGCTAATTGCGGAAACCTTTGTCCGCCGGATGGAGGCAGTTGGGCTTGCGGTCGGCTTTCTTTTTCTGATTATCGCGGCAAATGTTATCTTTGATATTGTAGGTACAGCGGCTACGGCGGCTTCGGAGCCAACCTTTAACGCGATGGCGGCGCGCAAGGTTTCCGGAGCTGCCGAAGGGTTCTGGTTGGTGCGGCATGCGGATAAGGTCGCTAATTTTACTAACGATATAATCGGCGATATTACGGGAACTGTTGCCGGTGCGCTCGGTATTTCGCTTATAACGCAGGTGTTGGCCCGGTGGCCGGAGCTGAGCGAACTCTGGTTAAATATCCTGGTCACAGCGGTTATCGCCTCCGTGACCGTAGTGGGAAAAGCTGCGGGCAAGCGGTTGGCGGTGAGCGAGCCGGACCAGGTTATTTTTTTGGCGGGACGGCTAATGGCGGCCTGGGGGCGGCTAAAGTCTCCCTTTGGACGTCGGAAAAAGAACGCCGTAAATAGGAAGGGGCGACAGATTGAGCGTTCTCGAGCAGGTTAACGCGCCGGAGGATCTGCGCCGGCTCAAAATAGAAGAACTGCATCAGCTGGCGGCCGAGCTTCGGGAGTTGATCATCGAAACGGTGGCTCAGACGGGCGGGCACTTAGCGCCGAATCTCGGGGTGGTAGAGCTTACCATTGCGCTGCACCGGGTCTTTCAGACGCCCCAGGATAAGATCGTCTGGGATGTTGGGCACCAGTGTTACGCGCATAAGATCCTTACGGGCCGGCGGGAGCGCTTTAGCACCTTACGGCAGTTCGGCGGGATAAGCGGCTACCCCTGCCGGGACGAGAGCGTTTACGACGCCTTTGGCACCGGCCACGCCAGTACTTCCATTTCGGCGGCCCTGGGCCTGGCGAAAGCCCGGGACTTTAACCAGGAGGATTACGCGGTGGTAGCGGTGATCGGCGACGGGGCGTTAACAGGGGGCATGGCGCTGGAAGCGCTCAACCACGCAGGCCACATCAAGGCCAACTTTATCGTGGTTCTTAACGATAACGAGATGTCGATTTCGAAGAACGTCGGCGCCCTGGCTGGCTACCTTACCCGCCTTCGGACAGACCCGATGTACCACCGGTCCCGGGAGGAGTTCGAAGCCTTGATTCAAAAAGTACCGGCGATCGGGCCGCGGATGCTCCGCGTGTTAGAGCGCTTAAAAGATAGCGTGAAGTACTTAGTGGTTCCAGGAATGTTCTTCGAAGAGCTTGGTTATACTTACTTGGGACCTGTTGACGGTCATAACATCCCCGCGCTGCTGCGAACCTTAGAAAAAGCGAAGGGGCTCAAGGGCCCGGTGCTGGTCCACGTCGTCACGCGGAAGGGGAAAGGCTACCCGCCGGCGGAAAAAGACCCGGACACTTTTCACGGGGTTGGCCCCTTTGACCCGCTGACGGGAGAGGTCTATGGGAGCGGGAAGATAACCTATACGGAGGTTTTCGGCCAAACGCTTGTCCGCCTTGCGGAAGAAGACCCCCGTATTGTAGCGATCACTGCGGCTATGCCTACCGGTACGGGGCTCAAGACCTTCGCGCGGCGTTTTCCCCAGCGTTTCTTCGATGTTGGCATCGCGGAACAGCACGCGGTAACGTTGGCGGCCGGGCTCGCGGCCGGCGGCTGGCGGCCGGTGGTGGCTATCTATTCGACCTTTTTACAGCGGGCCTACGACCAGATCGTGCATGACGTCTGCTTGCAGCGTTTGCCGGTCGTTTTTGCCCTGGACCGTGCTGGCATCGTGGGCGAGGACGGCGCGACGCACCAAGGGCTATTCGATATCGCCTACCTGCGTTTGATCCCCAATATGGCGCTAATGGCGCCGATGGACGAGAACGAACTGCAACACATGCTGAAGACGGCCCTGCTTTACGGCGGTCCCTGTGCGATCCGGTACCCGCGGGGCGGGGGGACAGGGTGTACGTTAGAAAAGGAACTGCGCCCGCTTCCCTTCGGCCAGGCGCTGGTACTCCGGGACGGCAGAGACGTGAGCCTCTTCGCGCTTGGCAACACGGTTGCTGTGGCCCTTGAGGCAGCGGAGCGGCTGGCCGCGCAGGGGATCGAGGCGGCGGTTATCAACGCCCGCTTCGTAAAGCCCCTCGATGCGTCACTCCTTCTGCGCTTTGCCCGGCGGACGCGACGGGTGGTAACGGTAGAGGAAGGTATCCTGGCGGGCGGTTTCGGTAGCGCGGTAGCTGAGCTCCTGATGGATAATGGGCTTGGCAATGTGGAGCTCGTCCGGTTAGGGATCAACGATACCTTTGTCCCGCACGGCGCCCCGGCCTTCCTCCGGGAAAGATACGGGCTGACGGCCGAGAATATCGTGGCGGCGGTTACCCAGTCACGGCGGCGGTTGCGGGTTGCCGCCAGGAAGAAGTGATGGCTGTCCGGCGGCGGTTGGACGTGGCCCTGGTGGAGAAAGGGTTTTTTGTTAGCCGCGAGCAGGCGCGTCAGGCTATACTTACCGGCCAGGTTTTCGTGAACGGCCTCTGCGTGCAGAAGCCGGGCCGTTTCGTTTCCGCCGCAGATAGAATGGAGGTGCGCGGGGAGACGCTCCCCTATGTCTCCCGCGGGGGGCTGAAGCTCGCGCAGGCGCTGCGTTTTTTTAGGATTGACCTTCGCGGGCTAGTGGTCATCGACGTGGGGGCTTCGACGGGCGGTTTTACCGACTGCGCCCTTCAATTTGGGGCGCGGCGGGTTTTCGCGGTGGATGTCGGTTACGGGCAACTGGCCTGGAAATTGCGAACCGACCCGCGGGTCATCGTTCTCGAGCGGACCAACATCCGCCACCTTACTCCCGAAGCGATTGGTGAGCTTGCGGACTTTGCCACCGTCGATGTCAGCTTTATCTCGCTCGAGAAGGTCCTGCCCTGCGTAGGAGTGCTGCTGAAGCCGGAGGGACAGGGTATTGCGCTGGTCAAACCCCAGTTTGAAGCCGGGCGGGGCAAGGTGGGCAAAAAGGGTGTGGTACGCGATCCGGCCGCGCACGTGGCCGTCTGCGCGAAGATTAGCGTTTTCATTGGCTCGCTCGGCTGGGAGGTGCGGGGCCTGACTTACTCGCCGCTACGCGGGTCGGAAGGCAATATCGAGTTTCTTATCTACTTCAGTAAGGTTACCGGGCGTCCGTGGGACGGCAAGGTGGAAGAGGTGGTGGCAACGGCCTGGCGCTACTTCAAAGGTTAGCAGTCCCCCAGAATCTCTTAAAGCTGTCGGCTTGTGCGGTCGAAAAAAGGATTTTTGTGGTGAGATGTGGTGGGTATTAAAACCATCGGGCTGATTCTTAGCCCTGCGCTGGGAGAAAAAATTGCGCCGGTAGCGCGGGAGATTGTACATTTTCTCGCTAAACACGGGATAAAGGTGCTCGTTCTACAGGAACACGCCCGCCTGGTGGGGATGGAAGGGGTTGACCGGAAAACAATGCGGGAAGCGGCGGAGGCGCTTTTCTCCCTCGGTGGGGACGGGACCCTTCTCTCTTGCGTCCCGGTTGCTGCTCCGGCCGGCATCCCGGTGTTAGGGATAAACCTCGGACGCTTAGGCTTTCTTACCGAGCTCGGGCCGGAGGAGCTCTTTCCCGGACTGGAGCAGGTTTTAGCAGGGAGCTACCGCACCGAGGAGCGGCTGCTTCTCTGGGGCGGCATCCGACGGGCAGGGGCTACGGTGCGGGAGGTTGTCGCGCTTAATGATTGCGTCGTGGGGCGAGGAGCACTCAGCCGGCCCTGTTACCTGGAGGTGTGGGTAGACGGGCACTGCGCGATGAAGTATAACGGCGACGGGATCATCATCGCCACTCCCACCGGTTCGACCGCCTACTCTTTTTCTGCCGGGGGTCCGGTGGTCGCCCCTGGCGTGGACGCGATCATCCTCACGCCCATCTGCGCTCATTCGTATATGGTGCGGCCGATGGTGGTGGGCGGCAGCGCGGTGGTGGAGGTTTTTCTCGAGACGAGCGTCGCCGGCTTTGGCCTTTCGGTTGACGGGCACGAAAACCTGCCGCTGCTGGCCGGAGACTGGTTAACTGTGCGGCGCTATCCGCGGCCGCTGCGGCTGATTAGGACCGGCGAGCGGAGCTTTTATGCCGTTTTGCGCCGGAAACTGCTGCTGCACGGGATAGAAGAATGCCGTCAGTGAGGAGCAGAAGGGGATGAAACGCGCACGCCAGCAGAAAATCCTTCAGCTGATCAAGGAGCGTCCCATTACCAGCCAGCGGGACCTGGTACGGGCGCTTGCCGCGGCTGGTTTCAAGGTTACGCAGGCCACAGTTTCGCGGGATATCAGAGAACTGGGGCTGGTGAAGGTCGCTGCAGATGGTGGGCTACGGTACGTCGCCCCCCGGCCCCTGGGGAAAGGCGATCTTGACGCGGTACGTTTCCGCCGGCTAATCCGGGATGCGGTGCTGGACGTAGAGACGAGTGAAAATTTAGTAGTTGTCAAGACTTTTCCGGGGGCCGCGCAGGGTGTGGCGTCAGCAATCGATCAGGTGGAATGGCCCGGGGTTGTCGGAACGGTGGCCGGGGACGATACCCTTTTGATCGTCGCTAAACCCCGAAGCCGCGCCGCCGAGGTGCGAAACCGGCTGCAAGCGCTGCTGGCGGGAGAGAAGCGGGAATAATGCTCCGGAGCTTAACGATCAAAAACGTGGCGCTTATTGATGACTTAACGGCAGAGTTCGGTCCGGGGCTTAACGTTTTGACAGGCGAGACCGGCGCCGGAAAATCAATCATCCTCGAAGCGCTTATGCTGGCGCTGGGTAAGCGAGCAGCTGCTGATTATATCCGGACCGGCGCTACAAAGGCGGTCATCGAGGCGGTGTTCGCGGTCCGGGAAGTGCCGCAATGCCTGGCCGATAACGGGATCGAGCTCGAGGAGGGGCATCTTTTTTTTTGCCGGGAGTTGTACCGCCAGGGTAAGAGCCTCTGCCGGGTCAACGGCCACGCGGTACCGCTCAGCCTCTGCCGGGAGGCCGCAGAGGAGTTAGTCGAGTTTCTGGTCCAGGGGGAGGAACAGGCGCTCCTTTCCCCGGCAAAGCAGCTAGCGGTTCTCGATGCTTATGCGGGGCTAGGAAGGCTGGCCGGGGAGGTGGAAAGGCTTTACCGGCGTTGGCACACAGCACGGGAAAAAGCGGTGGCGGCAGCAGACGCGGCGCGGGTGCGGGCGCGAGAGGCCGATACCCTGCGCTACCAGATCGCCGAAATCGACCGCGCGGCCTTTCGCCCTGGAGAAATTGAAGAGTTGCTCCGGGAGCGGGAGTGGCTGCTAAACGCGGTCCGGCTGACCGAGATGGGAGCCCGGGCGCGGGCGCTCTTAACCGGTGACGATCACGCGGCCGTAGAAAGCCTAGGCAAGGCGGCGGCCATTTTGACCGAGATTGCTAAGTACCGGGAGGAAATGGGGCCTTACGCGCGGGCGTTACAAGAGGCGGCAGCTCTCGCTGTAGAAGCAGCGCGTGAAATAGAGCGTCTAACCGACGAGGCAGAGTGCGACCCGCGCCGCCTCGATCTGGTGGAGGAAAGATTGGAGCTTTTCCGGCGTCTCAGCCGCAAGTACGGGGAAACGGTTGAGGCGATCCTGCGCTTCCGGGCGGAGGCGGCCGCTGCGCTGGAAACGTTAACCCGGGAAGAGGAGATGGCGGCCGATCTAGAGGCGGAAGCGGCGCGCTGGTTGTCAGAGTGGCAAGCGGCGGCGGTTCAGCTGCAGGAAGGCCGGGAAAAGGCTGCCCGGCGGCTCGAGAGGGCGGTAGAGGAGGAGCTTTCCTATTTGGCTATGGAGCGGACCTCGTTCCGGGTCGCCTTTACTCCCGTACCCCAGGTTCCAAACCCGCGTGGTTTGCAGGAAGTGGAATTCCTCTTTAGTCCTAACCCAGGCGAACCGCTCAAGCCTTTATCCCGAATCGCTTCTGGCGGAGAGGCTATCAGAACCTTGTTCGCGTTGAAGGTCCTTACGGCAGCAGCCGATAAGGTGGGGACCCTTTTTCTCGATGAGGTCGATACCGGGATCAGCGGCCGGGCGCTCGAGGCGGTCGCTTCCCGGCTCAATTTGCTTGCCGCACAGCGGCAGGTGCTTTGCATTACCCACCAGGCAGTGGTTGCCGCACGGGGCACCGTTCACTACGTTATCACCAAGGAAATCACGGCAGGGCGTACAACGGTCCGGGTTACCCCCGTTAGTGGTGCGGCGCGGGTGGCGGAGATCGCCCGTCTGGTAGGGGGAGCACCCGAAACCGCCGCGGAGCACGCGCGGGTACTCCTAGAAGGTAGCGAGCGAGTTGTACCGGAAACTACATAAAGCTTTTCCCCTTCGGGTAGATTATTTGCCCGGAGGGGTGTCACATTGCCACGAAAACTGCGCTTTTCGCGGTCTTTTCTTTTTTCTCCTTTTTTAACCCTGAACTATCTTGCCGCGGCTTTCTGGCCGGTCAAACAGAGCCTCGCCCTCGGTGAATGGCTGAATTTCAACAATCTTTTTCCCCGGCGATCCAGAAACACCTGGTCTTGGTGACAGCAGATAGCAGACGTGGTAGCGCAGGCCAGCCGTTAGGCGCGGGGCTTCGGTTTACCGCTCCCGGTATCTTTCAGGCGCGGGTTGCTCTACACGGCCTTATTCCCCTTAAAACCCTGGTCTTTGAGGTTCGGCCGGTGCCGCGGGTCTACCCGGGCGGCCAGGCGGTTGGGTTGCTCCTGCATGCCAAAGGGGTGGTCGTGATCGGCTATGCGGACGTTATTGCTCCGGACGGTTCACGGGAAAGCCCGGCCGCCCGGGCGGGTTTAATGATTGTTTAATGATTGGGGACCTGATCCTGAGCATCGACGGTCAGCCGGCGACGAGCGACTAGGTGGTGAAGGAAGCGATTCGCCGCGCCGGGCAAGAAGGCCGCCCTGTTGTTCTCCAGGTGAACCGGCGCGGGCGGTTGCTCCGCTTTGAGGTTCGCCCGCGCCTGTGCCGGCGCGCGGGCTGCTACCGGATCGGCCTTTTGATCAGGGATTCTACCGCCGGCGTTGGTACACTCACCTTTTACCATCCAGAAACGAAGATATACGGTGCTCTAGGGCACGTCGTTATGGATGCGACTACCGCCCATCCCGTGGAGTTGGCTAAAGGCTCCCTGGTAGAAGCCTTTAATCCAGGGTGTGCGTCCGGGGCAAAAGGGCAAACCAGGCGAAAAAATCGGGGTTATCAATGAAAATTCTTCCCTTGTGGGGACGATAGAGTCCAATACCGAATACGGCATTTTTGGCCATTTAAACCGGGTACCGGCACATCCTCTTTTCGGTGCGCCTATTCCTTTGGCCTTTGCTTACCGGGTACACCCTGGAAGGGCGCAGATGCTCACCGTACTTACGGGGAGCAAGCTCGAAAGTTCGAGGTTGAGATTCAGCGGGTAAACCCTTTTTACGAGAAAGGGAAGAAGGATCTTATTGTGCGGGTTACTGATCCCCGGTTGTTGCGCTTTACCGGGGGATCATTCAAGGAATGAGCGGGAGTCCCTTGATTCAGGACGGACGTCTGGTCGGCGCGGTGACCCACGTTTTTATCAGCACGCCAGAGAAGGGTT
>NZ_JBRAIN010000014.1:17747-21942 GCF_052743955.1 Thermodesulfitimonas sp. | reverse complement strand
TAAGGGGGCTGCGCGGATGCGCGTGGAAGTCGATCCGGACCTCTGCATCGGTTGCGGTACCTGCGTGGACCTTTGCCCGGGGGTCTTCGGGTGGTCGGAAGAGGAGGAAAAGGCGGTGGCTACCGGAAGCGAGGTGCCCGAAGACTTAGAAGATGCCTGTCAGGAGGCGGTAGAGAGTTGCCCGACAGAAGCGATCAAGACGCACTAAGGGCAACCGCTTGGCGAAAAAAAACGCTATGTGGTTCAAAGAACCGTCTTTCAACCCCGCTTGCGGCGGGGATTTTCTTTTGTAGTTGCGAGGAAATCCCGGCCGCGTGGCGAATTAAGAAGCGATCCGGCAAGAATCGCATCTCCGGAGGGGAAAAAGTTGCTGCCTTATAACGTGCTGCACGTCATACGGCCCGCTGCCGGCGGGATGAAGCGCCACCTAATCGATCTGCTCCGCTATACCGACCGGTCCCTCTTTAGGCTAATGGTTGCTGGTCCGGCGGGTGACCTGGCGGCGCAGGTTGCCGCGGTGGGAGGCGAATTCTTCCCCGTGCCCCTCAAAGGCGAACTCGACCCCTTTCACGATCTGCGTGCGGCGGTCCAGCTAAGTTCTCTTCTGCGGCAGCGGCGCATCGCCATTTTGCACGCTCACGGCGCAAAGGCGGGTCTGGTGGGAAGATTAGCGGGTGTCCTGGCGGGAACGCCGGTCCGCATTTTAACGGTGCACAATTCGATTTTTTACGCCGAGTGGCCGGGCTATAAAAAACGGCTCTTTGCCTTAGCCGAAGGTCTCCTAGCCCGCGGCACTAACCGGATCATCACCGTTTCCCAAGCCCTCCGGCGCGAGTATATCGCGCAGGAGCGGCTGCGGCCGGAGCAGGTGGTTACCATTTATAACGGGGTTGACCCGGAGGAGTTCCGTATCAGTGAGAGCCGCGCGGTGCTCCGGACACGCCTGGGGCTCCCGGTAGATACTCCGGTGGTCGGAACGGTGGCGCGGCTGGCGCCCCAGAAGGGGGTGCGCTACCTGATCGAAGCTGCTGGGCTTCTCCCACCGGGGCGGCAGCCCTTCTTCGTCATCGTGGGCGACGGGCCGCTCCGCGGGGAGCTTGAGCGGCTGGCCGCGGCTTCCGCCGGCGGGAGATTCTTTTTTACGGGAATGCGCGAAGATTTGCCCGCACTCCTTAACGCCTTCGATCTTTTTGTGCTCCCCTCGGTGAGCGAGGGGTTTGGGCTTGCGGCCTTGGAAGCGATGGCCGCAGCGCTGCCCGTGGTGGCTACTACGGTAGGGGGAATACCGGAGGTTGTGGTAGACGGCGAAACAGGCATCCTCGTCCCCCCGCGGGATGCGGCCGCGCTAGCGGCGGCCATCGGGCGGCTCCTCGGCGACCCGGAACTAGCCGCGAAAATGGGACAGGCCGGCCGGGAGCGCGTCCGGAAACTTTTTACGGTTGAAAGGATGGCCCGCGCCGTTATGGCACTCTACGAGGAGGAACTCGCCCGAAAAGGGCTTCTCGCGAACGTTTGATTATTGCCAGCGGGGTGAAGGGTAGCTTAAAATTGGATCGGTTTGCCGGAAAAGTTATTGCGGGTGGGGAGGGGATCAGTTTTGACGCCCAAGCGCGGTGGGAGGATTTTCTTCTGTTTTTTGGGCCTGTTGGGACTCGGCATAGTACTCTTCTGGAGTGGTGCTTCCGCTTACGCTGCCGGGCGTAGGCAGGGCCGCGTGGTTATGGTGGTTATCGATCACCTAACACTGGAGGATTTAGGGCGCCACGTAACCGGAAACCTGCAACGCTTGATGCATCAAGGGGCGGTAGCGCTCCTTAATACGACTGCAGGTGGTAGCCGGGTGCCGGCGAACACCTATCCAACCATCGGCGCGGGCGCTCACGCCGTAGGGACAAAGGCGGCGCTAGCAGCTTATGAGTGCTCCGAACGCCCCCCGCAGGGAGGTGACTTGGTAGCGGAGTTTGCGCAACGGACTGGCTACCGGCCACGTTCGGGCAATGTAGTCGTCTTGGACATTGCCCGCATC
Organism: Thermodesulfitimonas sp.; assembly: GCF_052743955.1. NCBI lineage: Bacteria > Bacillati > Bacillota > Clostridia > Thermoanaerobacterales > Thermoanaerobacteraceae > Thermodesulfitimonas > Thermodesulfitimonas sp. The sequence continues at coordinate 19,916 of NZ_JBRAIN010000014.1, read as the reverse complement.
GTTAAAGAAAACGCGAAGCTGGAGTATCCAGTAGTTCCGGGGGCTCTCGGTGGGGAGCTTAAGGCCGCTGGGCTCAAAGTTGCCTGTCTAGGAAATGCGGACTGGCGTGACCATCTCGGCAGGCAGGTGGCCACCATAGCGATGGACGAATGCGGGGTGGTGGAGGCTGGTTTTGTCGGACGGGAGTTGCTGGTCCAGGACGCTGGTTTTCCAGGTGGCTGGCGGACTAATTACGACCTCCTCTGGGATAAATGGTCACGTCTCAAGACAGCCGACTTTATCGTTATTGATCTCGGGGATACCAGCCGTCTTCACGAGGCGCGGGAGGAGGTTGCGGACCCGATTTTCCGGCAACGTTGGGAGGAAGCTCTGGCGCGGGCCGACGCCTTTGTGGGTAAGCTTGCGGCTAGCCTTGACTTCCGGCGAGACCTACTATTGGTTGTAGCGCCTACACCGGCCTCCGAAGCTCTTGAACATGGCGACTGGGTGACACTCGTACTTATGGTTGGCCGTGGCGTGCCTCCGGGCACCGTCCTGGTTTCTCTTTCAACCAGACGTCCGGGTGTGATTATGAACACCGATATTGCCCCCACGGTATTAGAGTTCTTCGGCCTGCAGGTACCAGAAACCATGTCGGGACGGCCGGCTACCGCGGTCCGTGCAGGCGAGCAGCTCTCTTTTTTGAGCGATCTACGCGAGAAAAGTCTCTTTGTTCACAACTTCCGCGTTCCGGTGATCAAAATTTATCTTAGTTACGCGATCGCGGTTATTACCGGCGCGGTGCTTTTCATCCTCGCGCGCGAAAAAGAGCTCCCCAGGCGGCTGCGGCTGGCCTCACTTTTACTAAGCGTGATGGTGGTGCCTCTTGCTGTTCTCCTTATGCCGGGGCTAGGCGCTTTTAAGCCTTTTTCTTATATCATAGGGCTTTCGGTGCTGGTTGCTGCTCTCACCCTGGTTATGGTGCGTCTCGAAAGGAGACAGCCTTTCACCGGGTTCATCTTTCTATCTGCCGCCACAGCAGGTTTGATTCTTGCGGATGCCTTTACGGGGGCGCGACTCCTTAAAACGTCCCTGCTCAGCTATGACCTCATGGGGGGCGCCCGCTTTTACGGGATAGGCAACGAGTATATGGGGGTCCTCATCAGCGCGGTAATTTTCGGCAGTGCCTGCGCTTTCACCATCTGGGGCCGGCGTATTTTCCCCGGTGTCCTTCTCTTGATGGGTATCGCCACGGCTACGCTTGGCGCGCCAGGCTTAGGGGCCAACTTCGGTGGCTTGCTGACGGCAGTGGTGGCCTTCCCGGTAAGCCTCCTCGCCTTTGCCGGTATCCGCCTTACCTGGCGTTCGGCGCTGACTGTTTGCGGCGTGGGGCTGCTGTTGCCCGCACTTTTCGCTGCCTGCGATCTGCTACGAGGGGAAGGAGCACAGTCGCATGTCGGTCGGAACCTTCTGCTGGTCCTCCAGGACCCGGGAGCTGCGCTTGACATTATCAAGCGGAAGATGGCTATGAATATTAAACTTTTCCGCTACACCATCTGGTCGCGCGTGCTGGCGGCGGGCATCGGGGGCCTGCTGATTCTTTTCTACCGTCCGGTAGGGGTGATGCGCGATTTCCGCGTCCGCTACCCTTATCTCTTCAACGGTTTTACCGGCGTGGTGGTGACCGCAGTGGCAGCCTTTGCCTTTAACGATTCCGGCACGGTAGCGGCGGCCATGGCGACAATCTTTGGCATCCCGCCGCTGCTTTACATCCTGTTACAGGAGGGTTAAGCGGTGCGTTTGGGCTACTTTGAGCGGGAGGGTGAAGTCTTTGTCGGCATGGTGAACGGGGATCTGGTTTACCCGCTAAAAGGTGGCTTCGGCGGGCGGCCCGAGCCGGAAGGGTACCCGCTCGCCGCGCTAAAGGTGTTAGCCCCCTGCCGGCCGAGCAAAATTGTCTGTGTTGGCCTCAACTACCGCGATCACGCGCGCGAGCTCGGCTACCCTTTTCCGGAGGAGCCGGTGCTCTTTCTTAAGCCGCCAACCACCGTGATTGGCCCCGAAGAGGCGATCCGTTATCCGGCGCTGGCGCGACAGGTGGATTACGAAGCGGAGCTGGCGGTGGTGATCGGGAAGGTTGCGCGTCACGTCCGGCCGGAAGAGGCGGGCGAATATATTCTCGGGTATACC
>NZ_JBRAIN010000014.1:3880-17647 GCF_052743955.1 Thermodesulfitimonas sp. | reverse complement strand
GGTTGCGCGTCACGTCCGGCCGGAAGAGGCGGGCGAATATATTCTCGGGTATACCTGCGCCAATGATGTTACGGCGCGCGACCTGCAGAAGAAAGACGGGCAGTGAACCCGCGCCAAGTCCTTCGATACCTTCTGCCCCCTAGGTCCCTTCATTGTCACCGCTTTTGCCCCCGGTGACTGCACGATTTCGCTTTATACCTCAACGGGGAACGGCGGCAGCATTCTTCCACCAAGGAACTCATCTTAGACGTTGCCTACCTAGTGAGCTTCATCTCGGCGGTAATGACCCTGCACCCTGAGAATGTCATCCTGACGGGAACCCCGAGCGGCGTTGGGCCCCTGAAACCGGGAGACAGCGTGGTGGTTGAACATCGAGGGAATCGGTAAGTTGCGAAACTACGTCGTCGCAGGGTGACAGAGGGGTACAAAATTTTGTTGACAACAGGGGGGGATGTGTTAAAATTGTGTTGATTGTGCCAAAGAAAAACTTTGCAAAGGGGGATGGGAACCAAGATGAAGGCTTTGGGTCGGCATGTTTTGGCCGAATTCTACGGCTGCGAATTTGACACGCTGAACGACATCAAACTAGTGGAAAAAATTATGGTCAATGCCGCACTCGAGGCAGGCGCAGAGGTTAGGGAGTTCGTCTTTCATAAGTTTAGCCCGCAAGGGGTAAGCGGTGTGGTGGTCATTTCGGAGTCCCACCTCGCGATTCATACGTGGCCGGAATTGGGCTACGCCGCGGTCGACGTCTTTACCTGTGGCGACAAGGTGGATCCCTGGGAGGCCTGCAACTACCTGACCCGTGGTTTCCGGGCTAAGCGGGTCCTCGCTAAGGAGCAAAAGCGAGGTCTTATTTTCGAGACTTCACCGCAGGCGGCCCAGGCAGTTTGAAGGAGGGGTGTTTATTAGTACGGGCCTAAGAGAATACCAGGAAGAAGCAGCGTATCAAGGTTAGGTTGGCCTTGCGAAGCGAAAGAGCGACGCAAGGCCGATTTGTTTTAAAAGGGGCTTTTTGCGGCAGGAAAAAGCACGCTGCGCGCGAATATAAGGTGTCGATGAGAAGGCGCTGACCGGATACGGTGGCCGTTTAACGTCGGCTAACGGAGGCAGGGAATTGAAAGACCTTAAATCGCTGCTGCCGCTCCGTCACGAACTGGCAGTGGTGCGAACAACGGTAGACGAAACGATTAGTAAAAGCGGGAGCCGGCTATCACCGCGGTTTTTGGAGAAAGAGGCGCTGGAGGACCACCTCCGTCCGGCGCGTGTTTTCCTCTCGGGCCGCCTTTGCGGCGCCCCGCCGGCCGCGCTTTTCCCGCTGGCGGCGACGGTGCAATTTATTTTTCTGGCCGGGGTCCTACACCGGAAAGCCAGTGCTGCTGACGCGAAAGACGACACGCTTAAGAACCTGATTCTGCTGGGTGATTACCTTTATAGCGCCTCTTTCCGCTTTCTGGCGGATGCTGCGCTGCAGCACCTGCTTATCCCGCTCGCGCAGGTCGTGCAGGCTGAGTGCGCCGTAGTTGCCGCCGCAGCGCCGGAGAGTCTGGAACTCTCGATAATAGAGAAAGAAGTAGCGCTCTTGATTGGCGAGTGCTGCCGCCTGCCGGGAACACTGGCCGACGCGCCCTTCACAGAAGAGTTGCATGATTTCGGGCTCAATCTCGGGATGCTCTACGGCCTGCTCCGGCGCGGCGCTTCCTTATCCCTGGCCACACCCTACCTTGCCGGGGCGCAGGCAGCGCTGGCGCGGCTACCGGCGCGCCCTGCCCGACACCACCTTGAAAAGTTATTGAATTTCATAGCCCGGGCGATTTTGGGCGTGGAGGCCGCTGCCACCCGGTAAGGGGCGATGGGGACGGAGGGAGACTTGATGGATATTCCGCAGGAATACAAGAAAAAGGAAGCTTACGTGCACGCGCTCTTCTCGCGCATTGCCCACCGTTACGACCTCCTGAATACCGTCTTGAGTTTTAACCGGGATAAGTACTGGCGACGCTTCGCCGTGGCCCAGTGCGGCCTGAAGCCCGGCGGCTACGGCCTCGACGTTTGCTGCGGTACGGGTATGTTTGCGCTGGAGCAGGCGAAAGTGGTGGGCCTCCAGGGACGGGTTGTGGGGGTTGACTTCTGCGAGGAGATGCTGGCCAAAGGGCGGGAGAATATCGCCCGCACCCCTTACAAGGATGTGATTGAGCTTGTTTGGGGTAACGCGATGAACCTGCCTTTCCCCGACGATACTTTCGATTGCGCCACCATCGGCTTTGCCCTCCGCAATGTTCCGGATATTACCCAGACGATTCGGGAAATGATGCGGGTGGTGCGGCCGGGGGGAAAGGTTGTGTCGTTGGAACTCGCTAAACCCCGGATACCGGGTTTCCGGGAGATTTACTACTTTTACTTTAACCAGCTGGTGCCGCTTATCGGACGCTTGGGCGTGGGTACCAGCGGCCTTTATAGCTACCTGCCCAACTCGCTGCGCGTTTTCCCGCACCAGGACGAGATTCGCGACATTTTCACGGCGGTGGGGCTGAAGGACGCCCACTATTTTGAGCTGACCGGTGGTATCGTGGCGGTGCACGTCGGGACAAAGCCGTAAAAACGGGGTGGTTTTTTGCGCTACCGGGATCTCCGGGAGTTTATCAAGGTTCTCGAAGAGCGCGGGGAGCTGAAGCGCATCATGGCGCCGGTGGATGCGGAGCTCGAGATTACCGAGATCACGGACCGCATCGTGAAGGCGGGCGGCCCGGCCCTTTTTTTTGAAAACGTTCGCGGCTACGAGATCCCTGTTGTTACCAACCTCTTCGGGACGCTCGCGCGCGTGAAATTGGCCCTCGGCACCGAGGACCTTGACGCGGTAGGGGAAGAGCTGTGCGCCCTCCTGCAACCCGAACTCCCGCAAGGCCTCTGGGACAAGCTGAAGGCGCTGCCGCGGCTGGCGGAGCTTTCTTCTTTTGTGCCGCGGCTGGTGCGTACCGGGCCTTGCAAGGAAGTGGTGGTAAAGGAGCCGGATCTCACCCGTTTTCCGGTCTTGAAGTGCTGGCCGGGGGACGCGGGGCGTTTCATCACCCTGCCCCTCGTCTTCACGAAGGACCCGGAGACGGGCCGGCGCAATGTTGGGATGTACCGGATGCAGGTCTTCGACGCCCGGACGACCGGGATGCACTGGCACATCCATAAGGACGGTGCCGCTCACTACCGCAAGGCGCGCGCGCAGGGCCGGAGGCTGCCGGTAGCGGTTGCCCTCGGCGCCGACCCGGCCACGATTTATGCGGCCACCGCGCCGCTGCCGCAGGGGATCGACGAACTGCTCTTCGCTGGCTTTCTGCGGAAGGAGGCGGTGGAGCTAGTCCGGTGCGAGACGGTCGACCTCGAGGTTCCGGCGCACGCAGAGATTGTCCTTGAGGGCTATGTCGACCCGGAGGAGCAGCGGCTCGAGGGTCCCTTCGGGGACCATACGGGCTACTACTCGCTGGCTGATTACTACCCGGTTTTTCACGTCACCTACATCACCCACCGGCGCAACCCCATCTACCCAGCCACGATCGTCGGGCGGCCGGTGATGGAGGACGCCTTCATCAGTAAAGCTACGGAACGGCTTTTCCTGCCACTCATCCGGTTGCAGCTTCCCGAGGTGGTCGATATCAACTTTCCGGTGGAGGGTGTGGTCCATAACTGCGTCGTGCTTTCGATTAATAAGGCTTATCCCGGACACGCGCGGAAGATCATCCACGCCGTTTGGGGAATGGGGCAGCTCGCCTTCAGTAAGTTAGTGATCGTGGTCGACGCGAACGTCAACGTGCAGGACATGAGTGAGGTCTGGTGGCGGGTCTTCAACAACATCGATCCCCGCCGGGACGTCATTCTTTCGGAAGGGCCGCTCGATGTGCTCGACCACGCGTCCCCCCGTTTCGCCTACGGGTCGAAGATGGGCATCGACGCTACGCGGAAGTGGCCAGGCGAGGGACACGAGCGGGAATGGCCGGAAGATGTTGTGATGAGCCCGGAGGTCAAGGCGCTAGTTGACCGGAGGTGGCCGGAGTATGGCTTTTAGTCAGGTTTTAAGTCCTTCGTGGCAAAAGTTTAAGATTTTCCTCGCGATGATCAAGTTTGAGCATACCATTTTCGCGCTTCCTTTTGCCTACATCGGGGCCTTCTTAACGGGAAAGAGGCTGCCCTCAGCGCACGACTTTTTCTGGATTACGGTCGCGATGGTGGGGGCTAGGACGGCGGCGATGTCGCTAAACCGGCTCATCGACCGGGAGATAGACGCGCGGAACCCCCGCACGGCCAACCGCGCGTTACCGCGGGGGCTACTTTCGGCTCGGGAGGTATGGGGGTACGTTTTTCTTTCTTGCGGCCTGCTGCTGGTGGCGGCGTGGCAGCTCAGTCCCCTGGCGCTCAAACTCTTCCCCCTCGCCGTTCTTATCCTTTGGTTTTACTCCTACACCAAGCGTTTTACCTGGGCGTGCCATTTCTACCTGGGCCTGACCCTGGCCCTTGCTCCTGTCGGCGCTTGGGTGGCGATCACCAACGGGTTTGCGCTGCCGCCGGTGCTCCTAGGTCTAGGAGTACTCTTCTGGGTCGCCGGCTTCGACATCGTTTATGCCTGTATGGATTACGACTTCGACCGGCGGGAGGGGATCTTTTCGCTGCCGGCCCGGTTCGGGATCGGGCCTGCGCTCTGGGTGGCGCGGGGCTGTCACGTTTTGGCGCCACTCTTTTTCGCCCTCACCGGGAAGGCGCTGGGGCTCGGCGCCCTGTACTGGACCGGAGTGGCCGTGGCCGTAGCGCTCCTTTTTTACGAGCACCGGCTGGTCCGGGCGGACGACCTATCCCGCGTGGGGATCGCCTTCTTTAACCTGAACGGCCTGCTTAGCACGGAGATGCTGGTCTTTACCCTGCTCGATATCCTTTGGTAGCCGAACGGAGGAATGGTTTTGGCCGAAATCTGGCAACTGGACGGGGCCCTAGGAGAAATAGCCGCCAAGGTTGCGGCAGGAGAGCGGCTGGAGCGGGAAGATGCGGTTGCGCTTTTCCGGTCGCCCGACCTGTTATCTGTAGGCCGTCTGGCCGCGCTGGCGAAGAGGCGGCGCCACGGTGACCGGGTCTACTTCGCCGTCAACCACCACCTTAACTATTCCAACGTCTGCGTTAATCGTTGCCGGTTTTGCGCTTTTAGCCGCGCTCCGGGCGAGGCGGGCGCCTACACCCTGTCGCTTGACGCGGTAGAGGCGAAGCTTTTCCGGATGAAAGAGCTTGGGGTGCGCGAGTTGCACATTGTCGGGGGACTTAACCCGGAGCTCGATCTCACCTACTTCGAAAAGTTGCTGCGACGGGCGCGAGAAATCCTGCCCGGCGTGACGCTAAAAGCGCTTACCGCTGTCGAGGTCGATTTTTTGGCGCGGCGCCACGGCTTGTCGGTAGCGGCAGTTTTGGAGCGCCTGAAGGAGGCGGGGCTTGACTGCCTGCCAGGGGGCGGCGCCGAAGTTTTTGCACCCCGGGTTCGCGAGCTCATCTGCCCGCGGAAGATTAGCGGCGACCAGTGGCTCGCTATCCACGCCACCGCCCACCGTCTCGGTATCCCGACGAACGCCACCCTGCTTTACGGGCACCTCGAAACGGTTGAGGAGCGGGTGGACCACCTGTTGGCCCTCCGCCGCTTGCAGGACGAAACAAGCGGCTTTCTGAGTTTTATACCCTTGGCCTTTCACCCCCGCAACACCGCGCTTGCGGAGCAGGTGCAGGAATGCCCCACGGGTTTCGACGATTTGAAGACCATCGCTGTAGCCCGGCTGCTTCTCGACAACTTTCCGCACGTTAAAGCCTACTGGGTAATGCTCGGCCCAAAAATCGCCCAGATTGCGCTCCACTTCGGTGCCGACGACCTCGAGGGGACGGTGGTGGAGGAAAAAATCACCCACAGCGCCGGGGCCGAAAGCCCTGAATGGCTGGCCCGGCAGGAGCTGGTGGAACTTATCAGGACGGCGGGCTACGTGCCTGTGGAGCGCGACGCCCTCTATAACACCGTGAGGGAGGGGTTTTAGTTTGCCGGTCCGGTTGGGGCAGGTCGATTACCTCAACTGCCTCCCTGTTTACTACCCGCTTGTAAAAAGGTTGGTTCCCTACGGCGTTCCCCTGGAGATTGTTAAGGGAGTGCCCACGTTTCTTAACCGGCTTTTCAGTGAGGGGCGGCTTGACGTAACGCCGCTTTCTTCCATCGAATACGCGCGCCGGCCTGGCGAAACGATTATCCTGCCGGGATTGTCGGTGGGTGCAGACGGGCGTGTGGAGAGCATTCTGCTCTTCAGTCGCCGGCCGCCGACAGAGCTCGAAGGGTGTACCATTGCCCTTACGGACGCCTCGGCTACTTCGGTGGTGCTGGTCCAGATACTTTTCGCTTACCACTACCAGGTAGAGGCGCGCTTCATCGTCCGACCGCCAAATCTGGAGGCAATGTTGCGGGAAGCGGAAGCCGCGCTCCTCATCGGCAATGACGCGCTGGTGACTGCGGCGCAGGTGCGGCAGCGGGGGCTGCCCTTGCAGGTTATTGATCTGGGCGCCGCGTGGAAGGAATTTACCGGGGAAATGATGGTTTACGCCCTCTGGACGGTCCGGCGGGAGTTTGCCGTAAACCACCCGGAAGAGACGGAGGCGCTGGTCCAGACCCTCGCCGCAGCGAAGGCTGAAGGGATGCGGCGTCTTGAGGAGCTTATCCAAGAAGCTAAACGAGCTACCGGGTTACCGGAAGAAGTTCTGCGCGACTATTTTGGCCTGATAAGGCATGATTTTGACGAAAGATACCAGCGAGGCTTGTTGTGTTTTTACGATTATGCCTATAAGCTAGGGCTGATTGAAGAACGGGTGAATAAGTTTAACATCTGGGGGGAGACCGTTGGCTAGTCCGGAGAAACTGCTTGCCAAGGCGGTGGCCGGCGAGCGCCTTTCCGAGGCGGAAGGAGTGCAACTTTACTACAAAGCCGACCTGTTGAGCCTCGGCCGGGCGGCGGACCTCATCCGGCGGCGGTTGCATCCCGAGGGCTACGTTACCTTCGTCATCGACCGGAATATCAACTACACGAACGTCTGCCAGTCGGGCTGTCTTTTCTGTGCCTTTTACCGGCGCGAAGACGACCCGGACGCATACGTCCTGAGCCACGACGAGATAATGAAGAAGATTGAGGAACTCGTGGCGCAGGGAGGGACGCAGGTGCTCATCCAGGGGGGGCTGCACCCGCGCCTGAACCTTGCCTACTTCACCAGCCTTTTCCGGGCGATCAAGGCGCGCTTCCCCGTGCACATCCACTCCCTCTCGCCGCCAGAAATCGTTCACCTTGCCCGGCTGGAAGGCTTACCGGTGCGTGAGGTGCTGGAGCGGCTTAAGGAGGCGGGCCTTGACTCCTTGCCAGGAGGGGGAGCGGAAATTCTGGTAAATAGGGTGCGCCGGATTGTAAGTCCGCGGAAGATAAGCTGGCAGGAGTGGGCGGCGGTGATGGTAACCGCCGCCAAATTAGGGCTCTTTGCCAGCGCGACGATGATGTTCGGAACGGTGGAAACTCCCGAAGAGCGGGTGCGGCACATTATCCGCATCCGGCAGATCCAAGACCAGACGGGAGGGTTTACCGCCTTCATCCCCTGGAGCTACCAGCCGGGGAACACAGCCCTGGGTGGGAGGACGCCGCCCGTGGTCGAATACCTGCGGGTGCTTGCGCTGGCGCGCGTGCTTCTCGACAACGTGCGGAATATCCAGGCTTCCTGGGTGACTCAGGGCGCGCGGGTGGGGCAGGTGGCCCTCGCCTTCGGGGCGAACGATTTCGGCGGCACAATGTTAGAAGAAAATGTGGTGCGGGCGGCGGGTGCCGCCTACCGCGTGCCGCAGAGCGAAATCCTCCGGGTGATCCGGGACGCCGGTTTTGTGCCGGCACAGCGGACGACCGATTACCGGATAATCAGAACATTTTGACGTTTGCGGTGCTGTAGGAGAGGCGCTTTGGCGCGGGGGTGGCGCTTTTTATAAAGATGTGGGGCCAATGGCCGGCGGCGAAGAGGAGGGAGAGAGTTGACAGCGGACAAGAATGCGGCACTGCGGCAACTGCCGGCGGTGGACGAGGTGCTCCGCTTCCCGGGAGTGCGCGATCTGCTCGCGGTTTACCCGCGGGGGGCGGTGGTAGAAGCGGTGCGCGGGGTGCTCGGCGGCCTGCGCGCGGCCCTGCTGCGCGGCGAGAGTGTGGACCTGCGACCGGAAGCGGTGGCGGCCGGGGTGGCGCAAGCCGTTCTGCCGAAACTGCGGCGGGTGGTTAACGCCACGGGGGTGGTCCTGCATACGAATTTAGGGCGGGCGGTGCTCTGCGACCGGGCGCTGCAGGCGATTGCGGCGGCGGGCGGCTACACCAATCTCGAATTCGACCTCAACCAGGGAAAACGGGGCGAGCGCTACGCGCTTGTGGAAGATATCCTTTGCCGCCTGACCGGCGCCGAGGCGGCCCTGGTGGTGAATAACAACGCCGCGGCGGTGCTCCTCGCCCTGAGCACCCTGGCCGCAGGGCGAGAGGTTATCGTCTCCCGCGGCCAGTTAGTGGAGATCGGGGGCTCCTTCCGCATTCCGGACGTGATGCGGCAGAGCGGGGCGATTCTCGTCGAGGTCGGGACCACGAACAAGACCTACCTTTCCGACTACCGCAACGCGATCACCGAGCGGACGGCCCTCCTGCTCCACGTGCACATGTCCAACTACCGGATTGTTGGCTTCACCCGCGAGGTCTCGCCTGCGGAACTGAGCGGTCTGGGGCGCGAACACGGCCTTCCCGTCATGTCCGACTTGGGTAGCGGCACCCTGGTTGATCTGCGGCGCTTCGGCTTGCCGTACGAGCCAACCGTTCAGGAGATCGTGGGCGCCGGAGTGGACGTGGTTACCTTCAGCGGCGACAAGCTCTTGGGAGGCCCGCAGGCCGGCATCATTGTCGGCCGCCGGGAGTATATTGCGCGGATGAAGAAGAACCCGTTGACCAGGGCGGTGCGCATCGACAAGCTCACCCTGGCGGCGCTGGAGGCTACGTTGCGCGAGTACCTGGACCCCCAGGAGGCCCTCACGACCATCCCGACGTTGCGGCTGCTGACGCGGCCCCTGGAGGAACTCAAAGCGCTTGCCGGGAGGCTTGCCGGTGAGCTATCGGCGGCGCTCGGCCCGGACGTTGCCGTTTGGGTTGATGAGAGCTGCTCCGAGGTGGGCGGGGGCGCGCTACCGACGGCTTTACCGCGCACGGCGTGCGTGTACCTCTCTTTTCCGGAGCTTGAGGCCGGGGAGGCTGCCCGGCGGCTCCTCCGGGCAGAGCCGCCCGTGGTGGCCCGTGTGGAGAGGGATGCGCTGGTCCTTGACCTGCGGACCATCGACCCGGCCGAATTCCCGTTGCTTACCGGCGCCTGCAGGACGCTGCTGCGGGGTGGTCCACAGTGAAATCGGTTACCATCGGCACGGCCGGGCATGTCGATCATGGCAAGACGGCGCTGGTCAAGGCCCTCACCGGAATCGATACCGACCGCCTCAAAGAAGAAAAGGAGCGGGGCATCTCGATCGAACTTGGGTTCGCCTACCTCGACCTGCCGAGCGGCATCAGAGCCGGTATCGTTGACGTTCCTGGGCACGAGCGCTTTATCAAAAACATGCTGGCGGGCGTAGGCGGCATCGACCTCGTGCTCCTCGTGATCGCGGCCGACGAGGGCGTGATGCCGCAGACCAGGGAGCACCTCGACATTATTCAGCTCCTTGGAGTCGCGCGCGGCGTGGTGGCGCTCACCAAGGTCGATCTTGTGGATGCCGAATGGCTGGAGCTGGTATTGGGAGAAGTCCGGGAGTACCTTGCCGGGACGGTGCTCGCGGCGGCGCCGGTGATTCCCGTTTCGGCGGTCACGGGAGAGGGTTTGGGGGAACTCGTCGCGGCGCTCGACCGCGCTGTTCAGGAGGTTCAGGAGCGACCCGCCGGGGGGCCGGTGCGGCTACCGATCGACCGGGTATTCACGGTCGCGGGCTTCGGGACGGTGGTGACCGGTACGCTGGTTTCCGGAACGATTAACGAAGGAGATACCTTGACCCTGCTGCCCCAGGGTATCAGCGGCCGCGTCCGCTCCTTACAAGTCCACAAGCAGAAGACGCGGAGCGCGCGGGCCGGCCAGCGGGTGGCGGTCAATTTGGCGGGGGTCGAGCGGGAGGCGGTGCAGCGGGGCAACGTTCTGGCCACCCCCGGCGCTTTCAGAGCTTCTCGTGTGCTTGACGCGCGGCTTTTCCTCCTGCCTGCGGCACGCCCGCTCAAGAACCGGGCGCGGGTCCGCTTTCACCTCGGTACGGCCGAGGTCATGGGGCGGGCGGTGCTCCTCGACCATGACGAACTGGCCCCGGGTGCCTCTGCGTACGCCCAGCTTCTCCTTGAGGAACCGGTGGTGGCGGACCGCCAGGACCGCTTTGTCCTGCGGTCTTTCTCCCCGCTGGAGACGATCGGTGGCGGCGTGGTTCTCGACCCGGCAGCCGAGCGCCACAAGCGTTTCCGACCCGAAGTACTCGACCGCCTGCGAACGATAGAGTCGGGTTCACCCGCCGAGAAGGTGCTCCAGCAATTAGGCGCCGCAGGGGTGCCGCGGGACATCGGTTTTCTAGCGGCGGCGACCGGTATGCTGCCGGAAGAGGTCACGCGCCAGGTACAGGAGCTTGCGGCTGCAGGCCGCGTGAAAGTTTTCTCGGTAGAAGATCAGCTTTTTGTTCTCGACGCCCGGTTTTACGATAAGCTTAAGCAGAAGATAGGGGAGATTCTCGGCGCCTACCACCGGGAGTTCCCGCTCCGCGAAGGCTATCCGAAGGAGGAGCTCCGGTCACGCCTCTTCCCCGATGTGCCCGGCCGCGTTTTCCAGACGCTACTGCAGGCGCTGGCCGACGACGGGCTGGTAGAGCTCCGGGGTCAAGCCGTCGCGCTAGCTGGCTTTGGCCGGGTGCTGCCGCCGGCGACGGAGCGCTTACTCGCGCAGTTAGCGGCGCTTTACCGGGAGGCGCGCTTTCAGCCGCCGAGCTGGGAAGAAGCGGCGGCCCGGGTCAAGCTTCCGCCGGAGGAGGCGGGGGAATATCTTGCCTACCTCCTCCGCAACAATACCCTAGTGAAAATCGGTGCGGACCTGATTTTTCACGCGGCGGCCTTACGGGAAGCGCAGGATTTGGTCGTGGCACTCCTGCAGCGACAGGGCGAGATCTCCGTTGCCGAGGTGCGCGACCTCCTAAAAACCTCCCGGAAGTTCGCCCTCCCGCTGCTTGAGTACTTCGACCAGAAGCGGGTGACACGGCGCGTAGGCGATAAAAGAGTCCTGCTTAAAAAATAGGGGAACAGCAATGGTACGTACCTTAACCATAACGGCCGGTACGGGGAGGTACCGGATCGAAGTGCTCGCTACGTTAACGGCGGAGGGCCTCATCGTTCAGATCCTCGGTGGGGAAAAGCCTCACGTGGGTGCGGTGGCCCTAGCGCTGCCGCGGCCGAGCCTCGGTGAACCCGGCAAACTCCGGGCCAGCACCACTGTCGTGCCCCTTTATGGCCACCGGGACGACGAGATCGCTCGCCCGGCGGCGGAAAAATTAGCCGTTACCTGCGCCCAACCGGTCGTGGTTGTGGCGGGCGTGCACATCGAAGCGGCCACCCGCGAAGAGATAGACCTACTGGTGGCGAACGTGAGCGAGGCGGTAAACGGCCTAGTGCGGCTTATAACTTAAGGTCTAGAAGCGCTTTTGAACTTAAACGCCCCCGGCGGGTTATTAAGTCCGTCCGGGGGCATAATATTATCGGCCGGATTGGGATAATAACAACGGCCTTAACTGGAGCTATATCATTCACGCCGGCAGGATCATCTGAAGCCGGCTTTTCCCCGCCTGCAGGCCTCCCTCCGCGGCCAGAGCGCGTCCCTGCTGCTTCGACCGGTTACACGCTACGCTTGTCCGGAGGGAGGCTTTAATAACCGGCAAGAAGCCCCGTTTTCTGCACTGTTTAATTTCCCTACCGGTCCTCCGTAACCCTGGATTTTGCTTTTTTCTTCGGGAGATACTAAATCCGGGCAAAATTGCGAAAAGAAACCGCTCTTTAAACCTATGGGTCATTATTATTCCACCTTACGCATATGCTTGTAGGGTGGTGATCAGGGAGAGGTTTCCGGTGAGTGGGGGTGAGAAGAATCCGGCTTAGGACTTGTTTCGTGGTTGATTTGCGGTTAACGAAAGCGGAGGGGGAGAACTGATGCGGGTGGCGATGCTTTCGTGAGAGTTCCCCCCGAAAACCGTAGGGGGACTGGCACAGCACGTCTACGATTTAACCGCGGCGCTTTCCGCCCGGGGCGTTGAGGTTTTGGTCTTTACCTGCGGTGCGCCGGGAGTACCGGAAGTTGAAGAGGTAAACGGGGCGAAGGTTTACCGGGTCCATCCCTACACACCTGGCACCCCCGACTTCGTTACCTGGGTCATGCAGTTTAATGTGGCCCTTCTCGAACGGGCCTTCCCCGCTATCGAGCGGGTGCGGGGTGTAAACGTGGTCCACGCCCACGACTGGCTCGTAGCCTGGGCGGCGCGGGCGCTCAAGCACGGACTGCGCGTGCCGTTAGTGGCCACGATCCACGCAACGGAGTTCGGCCGGCACAACGGACTACATAACGACCTCCAACGCTTTATCAGCAGTATCGAATGGTGGCTCTGCTACGAGGCCTGGAAGGTGATTGTCTGCAAGCCGCCACATGGAGGGTGAGCTCAAGTATATCTTCCAGGTGCCATCCGACAAGCTCGCGGTCATCCCCAACGGCGTAAACCCAGGAAATTACTTAGTGCGGCAGCCCCATCCACCGCGCGACTGGTTTGCTGCGCCGGACGAGAAGATCGTCTTTTATATCGGTCGCCTGGTGCGGGAAAAAGGCGTCCACGTCCTGCTTGCTGCGGCACCGCTGGTTCTCGCGCGGCACCCCCAGACGAAGTTTGTGATTGCGGGAAAGGGGCCCTACGAGCACGAGCTCCGGCAGTTTGCGGAGCGGTTAGGCATTGCGCACCGCGTCTACTTCACCGGCTACGTTGATGACGCCACCCGCAACGCGCTTTACAGCTGGGCGGCGGTCGCCGTTTTCCCCAGCCTCTACGAGCCTTTCGGCATCGTGGCGCTCGAGGCGATGGCGGCAAAGGTTCCGGTGGTCGTGACCGAGGCGGGGGGACTCGGGGAGATTGTGCAGGACGGGGTGAATGGACTCAAGTGCCCGCCGGATAATCCCCAGGCCTTGGCTGACAAGATTGTAGCGCTGCTTAGCCATCCGGAACCTGGCGGATACCTTGCGGACGCGGGCCTACCAGAGAATCCTTAGGGATTACAACTGGGTTGATATCGCCCGGCGGACCAGGGCCGTCTCTACGAGGAGGTTTGGTATGAGCGGCGGCGGGTCGACTGGCCCGACCCCTTCGCGGTCCGGCCACGGCCGGCGGGCAAGGTTTATCAACTTCTGGGACGTTACGCCTGACTTTGGGAGGGGGATATCTTGAAGGCGATCATTATGGCCGGCGGTGAGGGGTCCCGCCTGCGCCCTTTGACCTGCAACCGGCCTAAGCCGATGGTTCCTGTGGTCAACCGGCCGATTATGGCCTATTGCATCGACCTCTTGAAAAAATGCGGCATTCGGGAGATCGGTGTGACGCTCCGCTACCTACCCGAGGCGATTCAGGATTACTTCGGTGACGGCAGCGAATTTGGGGTCCGCCTGCACTACTTCATC
>NZ_JBRAIN010000014.1:0-3780 GCF_052743955.1 Thermodesulfitimonas sp. | reverse complement strand
TTTGCGGCGGGGCAGCCTTCGATTTCAGCCAGGACCTTTTTCCGCTTCTCCTCCGCAAAAAAAAGCCGTTCTACGGGGTCGTCCTCGACGGTTACTGGTGCGATGTCGGGGGCCTTGAAGCCTACATCCGGGCGCACGAAGACGTTCTCTCCGGCAGGGTAAAAGTTAATCTGCCCGGGCGGGAAGTTATGCCGCAGGTCTGGGCCGAAGAGGGTGCAGTGGTCGATGAAGAGGCCCGCATTGAAGGGCCGGCGACGATTGGCGCGCACACGCAGATCGGACCAGAGGGGCCTATGTCGGCCGGTATTCGGTGATCGGCGCTGGCTGCACCGTCCAAGCCGGGGCCAGCATCAAACGGAGCGTCGTCTGGGACCACTGTTTTATCGGGCGGGGGGCAGCCCTGCGCGGCGCCGTTTTAGGGAACAGGGTGCAGGTGCAGGCCAACGCCGGCGTTTACGAAGGGGCGGTTGTCGGCGACCATTCGGTGATCAAGGAGCGGAGCCTCTTAAAGCCCAAAGTCAAGCTCTGGCCGCATAAATTTGTGGACACGGGAACCACGGTGAGCGACAGCCTCGTCTGGAGAAACGGCGTCCGGCGCAACCTCTTCGGGAGTGAAGGGGTAAGCGGCCTGGCGAACATCGAGATTACACCGGAGTTCACCGCCCGCCTGGGGAGCACGTTCGGCGCCGTACTAAAAGAAGGGGCTACCGTAGGCATCTCGGGCGACGCCTACCCGGTTTCGGGGATGGCGAAGGCGGCGCTCGCCGCCGGCTTACAGTCGGTTGGGCTGAAGGTGCGGGATTTCGGCTCTGGAACGACGCCGATGCACCGTTTTGGGGTGCGGAATTTCGGGCTAAACGGCGGCGTGCACGTTAAGTTCTCGACCCAGGATCCCGATAAACTCCGGCTGATTTTCACCGACGCGGCCGGTGCTGACATCTCCCGCAGCACCGAACGCAAGATCGAGCAGCTTTACTACCGCGAGGATTTCCCCCGGGCGCCGGTTTTCAAAGTAGAACCGCTGCAGTACCTTCCTGGAGTACCGGAGGCCTACCTGCAGTCGCTTTGCGAATACGCTTCGGACCGCCTCAAAGAGGCGGCGCTAAAGTTAGTGCTCCTTTACGAAGAGACCAACCTCGGCCGCTTCATTGCTACGCTGAGCCGCGAGTTGGGCGTCATCATTTTGAACTACAACCGGGAAGGCTTAGCCAGCCGTCCCCGGCAATGGCAGGAATACCAGGATATCCTGCCGTCACTCTGCGCGGCCGTGGTGGAGAAGGGGGCGGATGGCGGCGCGGTAATCGACGCCAACGCCGATTACATGATCCTGGTAGACGAGCGCGGCCGGATCATCCAGGACGACCTCTTCACCGCCATCTTGGCCCTTGTCGCCCTGAAACAACGCGGCGGTCCCGTCGTTGTGCCGGTCACGGCGCCGCGGGCCATCGATGCGCTCGCCGCGCGCTACCGGGCGGAGGTGGTCCGCACCAAAGCAGCGCGCCAGGACCTCTGGAAACAGGCGCTCATGGCCCAGGCCTACGAGGCGCTGCTGCATTTCGACGCCCTGGCGGCGCTGGTGCGCATCTTTTCCTTTACCGCCGCTCAAGGCATAACCCTCGGCGACCTTGTTGACGAGGTGCCGGCTTACTTTGTCACCCGGCGCGAGGTTCCGGTTTCCTGGGAAACCAAGGGCATGGTTATCCGCCGGCTTATCGAGGAAAAGCCGCAACAGGAACTCGAACTTATCGACGGCGTAAAGGTTTACCACCCCGACGGCTGGGCGCTCATCCTCCCGGACCCCGAAGAACCGGTCTGCCGGGTCTTCAGCGAGGGCGCCTCGATGGAGATCGCCGCATCGCTCGCCGAGTTTTACACGCAGAAGATTAAAGAGATGCTGGAAGATTAAAACGGTAAAAAATATCTTTCGGCGCGGGGGCGGTTTTATGCCGCCCCTGCGTTTTACGGGAGGAAACCCGCGGGTGCCGGCGAAAAGGATAGGGCAAGGGCAGGTTTCCGCCGTCCGGGTCTAAGGGGTGATCCTGCGTGACGGAGCAACTGCTGACGCCGGAATTCTGGGCGCGGGCCTGGGAGGAGGCGGCCAAAAACAGCCCGACCGGCCGCCGGTGCCGCTACAGCGAGGCGGAGCAAATCGAAAACTGGAACCGCCGCGCCGCAAGCTTCGCGCGGCAAACGGCCGGCGCGGGCGCGGTAAAGCAGCGGGAGAAGGTGCTGGCGCTGCTCCGCGAGGAGGGGGCACTGCGGCCGGGCATCCGGGTGCTCGATATCGGCGCCGGGCCGGGAAACTTCGCCCTGCCGCTCGCCCGGGTGGCCGCCGAAGTGGTGGCCTTAGAGCCGGCCGCCGCGATGCTCCGCCTCCTGCAGGAAAGGGCAGCCCAGGAAGGGATCACTAATATCACCTGCGTGGCGGCAACCTGGGAGGCGATCGACCTCGACCGGCAGGGGTGGCGGAACGGCTTCGACCTGGTCTTCGCCTCGATGAGCCCCGGTGTGCAAAGCGCTGCGATGCTCGACAAGATGATCGCCGCCTCCCGGGACTTCTGCTACTACAGCTCCTTTGCCGGACCCCGCTGGGATGCGGCGCGCGTTGACCTCTGGCGCCAGTTCTTCGGCGAGGAGCTGAACCCCGGCCGCGCCGAGATCATCTACCCGTTCCTCTACCTGTACACCGCGGGCTACCGGCCGCTCCTCCATTTCACCACCGAAGAGGTCCGGGGCGAAAGCCCCGCAGACGAATACATCGCCGAATTGGCGGCCTTTTTCGACCAGTACATGGAAGTGACCCCTTCTGTCCGGGAAACAATAGCCGCCTACGTCCGCGCCCGCGCCCCGGAGGGCGTCTACCGCTACCAGCGCCGCATTTGCTCCGGGATGATGCTCTGGCGCTGCACCCGCGAAGCGCGAGCGGTTTAGCATCGGTGGCTGAGGCTCATTTCCTGCTTCGGTGTTTTGAAGCGGGCCGGAGTTCTTCCCGCGCGCCTTTTCGCTGCCCGGCACGGGCGGCCTTGAAATCTTCCGGTTCGGCGACCTTAAAGGGACCGTCAACCCGCGGGGCTAAAACGGCGGTAAGTTGCTTTGCGTGAGGCGGGCCGAACCGGACAGCAAACGACCAGAGCCTTTCCCGATCGAGTTTCTCAAGGTAGATGTCGTCTAACAGCGAGTTTAGCCGCGTGGCGGTCAGCACCCCGGTTTTCAGGTGCCGGATGTAGATTAGGTCCAGCAGGGCTTTTTCGGGCAGGGCCACGTTAGCCCGGCCGTCAAAGCGGTAGCCCCAGAAAAGGCGCCTGGCGATCTGGTGGTATTCGAGGGTGGTACCCTCCAGATGAAAGGTATAAGGCGACTTCGTGGTTACGAGCGTCACGGTAAACGCGGTTTGGCTCAGAACACCCTCCTGCGCCAAAGCGTACTCCAGGGAGATGTAGCTCGGGTAGCGAAAAACCATCGCCGCCTCTTCGATCGAAGGCGGCGCGAAGGGGTTGGCGTACCACTGCCGCGCCAGGCGCCGGAGCACCCCGTGCCGGACAAGGCGGCCCCGCTCCACCTGGAGGTGGCTTTTAGGCAGGCCGGTCATCTGCTCGATATCCGCGAGGGCGAAAATCTTTTTCGCTGCGTGCTGCCGGAAAAAAATCAAGCCCCTGGCTCGTTCTCACGCTCTCCACTCCCCGTAGTTTTTCAGACAGGTTACCTCGATAAGGTCGGCGACCCTCTTGTTGACTTCCTCCCCAGGGCTAAAGCCCGGGGATTCCCGAAGGCGGACTAAGC
>NZ_JBRAIN010000013.1:0-22141 GCF_052743955.1 Thermodesulfitimonas sp. | reverse complement strand
CAAATTTTTGACGGTTAAAAGTCTTGCTCCTGGGACGGCAAAATATACGCCAGGATACGGCGCGAAAAGCCGCCCGTTACCCCCGCGGTCCTTCCTCTTTCGTGGCGGCGGGCAAAGATAGTGCCAACCTTAACGCTGCCTCCCCCGGTCGTAAGGGTCCGGATAACTGTGGATTCGCTCAAAACCCCTTCCATTCGCCGTGGTCATCGGTCACCACGACAAAAGAAAAACTGCCGGGGCGGAAAAGATGGGCCACATCCAATAGCCGCGCCTCCTCAAGCGCGACCAGCACCGCGCCCGGTAGCACCCGCGCGGCAGCGAACTCTCGCTCTTTGGCCAGGAGTTGCCGCAGAAAGCGGATAGCCGGAAGTAAGACCCCCTATTCCTTTTGCCCCTTGTCAGTGACCGCAATACGCTCTAACGGATCGACCGGCCGCCCGTTTTCCCGGTACTCAAAGTGCAGGCCGCCGCCGGCAATATCCCCGTCATCTCCGGTTGTGCCGATGACCTCACCCACAGCAACCTTCTGACCCAGGGTTACCTCAATACTGCCGAGGTGGGCATAAAGGGTCGCCTCGTTTTTTCCGTGGTCAAGGAGGAGATAATTCCCGAGCGCAGGATCAGTACCAATTTTGGCTACCTTTCCGGCGGCCGCCGCCCAGACCGCCGTCCCGGGACTGGCTTCGATATCCACGCCGGGATGAAACTCCTCCAGCCCCGTAGCCGGATTCTTATTCTAGCCGCGGACTACGCGGCCCGATACCGGAAGAGTTAGCAACTGCCGCGCCGCCGGTGCTCCTGCCGGCTTCGCCGGCTCACTCAAGAACGGCAAATCCCCACCGACAGCGAGCAGCCCGTGGCGGACAACCCTTTCCAGCACCGGCTGGTAGTTCCATTCGGTAGTAAGCACCCTCCGTAGCCCCACCTCAACCTTTCGCCCTACCGGCCCCCCGCTTTCTTTCAGGCTCAGAATAACCAGAAAAAGCGCCAGTGCCGCAGTTACCTGGTAGAGCAGCCGTCTCTCCGTTCCGGTCCTTTTTGGTTGTACCTGCGGCCAATCGCCCAACCCCGCCAACAACCTCACCCCTAGGTAAAGATATAGGACCTGTCTTTACCAACAAAATCCTACGGGGAAAGAGAACCGAATATGCCAGGAGGGAAACACAAAATTAGCGGGGCTGTATCACCCCGCATGAAAAACGCTTCCAGGTGAAGTATGATCAGGTTGCCCAGCAGATCTCCCTCAAGAAAGGCCGAACGCCATCTCGAAGTGGAAGGTTTCCGGCCGCTGCATCGGTTCTCCTTTTTCAAAGCACCGGAGGAAAGCCTCTACCACGGCTGGGTCGAACTAGCTACCCGCACACCGCTTTAGTTCCGTGATGGCCGCCTCGGGAGCCAACGCCGGCTTATAGACCCGTTCCGAAATCATCGCGTCAAAACTATCCGCCACGCAAAGAATACGCGCTCCCAAGGGAATCTGCTCACCCTTAAGGCCGTAGGGGTATCCCTTACCGTCCCACCACTCATGATGGTAAAGGGTGATGATGGCAACCTCCTGCAACTCGGGAATATCGCGGAGGATGCGGTAGCTTAAAACCGGGTGGCGCTTCACTTCCTCCTACTCGCCGGGGAGAAGCCTCCCGGGCTTCTTTAAAAGGGCTTACGCAACACCAATTTTCCCAATATCGTGGAGTAGCCCGGCAATATAAATAGCCTCCCGTTGGGCGCGTGGCAAATCCATTTCGCGCGCAATAGCCAGCGCGTAGCCGGCAACATTATGCGAATGCTGGGCCGTATGGGGGTCGCGGGCGTCGAGCAGGTTGCTGAGCGCGCTGACCGTACCGAAGAAAATCTGCTGCAGGCGCAGAGCTCTTTCCTCCGCCTCCTTCCTGAGCGCCGCTGTCCGGACAAAGGCCCCCACGATGAGATAAAGCGCCAGCACGGAAACAAGGGAAATTAAGAGCAAGGCGTTATCAACCGCCGCGTAAGGGAATAAACGCCCCTTCAGCACAGGTATAAGGGCCGTGCTGAGCGCCCCCACCCCGGCCACCACGATGGTCATCAACCGGGAGATGAGCAGCGATAGCAAAACCGGCAGGGTATAAAAGAGCGGCAGCACTATACCGTGCAACGGCTGTTCCTCAGTCAGATAATCGACGGCAACAACAGCGACAAGAAAGATTAGCACGGCGGTAGCGGCCAGCCAGCGTTCTATCCGGGGGTTAACGGAAGGAAAGAACCTTAATTTTCAAGCCCGTCCGCCATCCTTTTCCTAGAGACGAAATTTTTGCTTATAAGTCGGTTTTGTTTCGCTGCCAGGACCCAAATTCCTTCTTAAATTTTTCGATAAAATTCGACGGTTTTATAAAAAAACTTAAGCCTTCTACCTTACTCGATCCGTAAAAAAATACTAATGGCCTAAGGCGTTTTTTCAATCCGGAAAATAAGTACCGCGCCGAAAGGGCGTGCAAAGACCGCCCCCAGTAGCTCGAAAAGTCTGGCGTGCCGCAGGCAAGATTCCGGGCACCAGGGAGGGAAATAAACGGCGCCTGCCCACCGGAGGGGGATACGACCAAGCGTTTTCTTTATCAAAAGGCGCATCTCCCGGTAGGAGTAAAAGCGGGCGTAGGCAAAAACACCCCGCCCTACCCGGCCCCAGGCCCAGGGGCTTAAAGCGTTCAGCACCCCTAAAACCATGCGGCCGCCGGGCTTTAGAACCCGCCACATCTCGCGTAGCGCCTCCTCCGGACGCGGTACAAACTCTAAAACGGTGAAGCATACCACCCCGTGGAAGGCGTTCGAGGGAAGCGGTAGCGCGGTAACATCGGCTTGCGCCAGGACGACATTCCGGAACCCGCGGGTCTTTTCCCGGGCTACCGCTAGCATGGCTGGCGAAATATCGATCCCCGTTACGCTCGCGCCGCAGGCCGCCAGTTCCTTTGTCAGAAGGCCCGTGCCACACCCTGCATCAAGAATCTCTTCGCCCGGCTGCGGGCGCAGAAAACTGAAGAGGAGCCTCCGCTCTATCTCCCAGACTAACTGGCCCCGCGGCGTAGTGAACCACGCGTCGTAACTTCTTGCGTATGCATCGAAAAGCGCCACTTTACCACCAAATATCAAAAGATGATCTGCTGCCTACGGACGTAAATGTTTTCGAGAAGCCCGATAGCGGCCAGGTTTGTAAGCAGGGCACTGCCACCGTAACTGAAGAGCGGCAGCGGAATGCCCGTTACCGGCATGATGCCCATGGTCATGCCCACATTGACCAGGATGTGAAAAAGGATCATCGTCACGATACCCGTAGCTAGAAGTCGGCCGAAGGTATCCTTCGCGGCCGCCGCGATCTTTATTCCCCGGAAGATAAGCACAAAATAAAGCAGCAGCAACGTGGCCGCCCCCACAAAACCCAGTTCCTCGCCAGCCACCGAAAAAATGAAGTCGGTATGTTGCTCGGGTAGGAAATTCAGCTGGTTCTGCGTGCCGTTATAAAGTCCCCGCCCCCAAAGGCCTCCGGAACCAAGGGCGATCTGTGACTGAATCGTGTGGTAACCAGCTCCCTGCCAGTCCTGCCAAGGGTTAAGAAAAATTGTCAGCCGCGTAACCTGGTACTCCTTCAGGGGCAGCCAAACCCCGAACTTTAGGTGAGCCCAGATCCAGGCTGCGCTTCCTAAAAGTCCTACGCCCCCAAGCAAGAGCAGCAGGCTCGTCCGCGCGCCGGCCATATAGAGCATAGCGAACGTTATGGCGATAAAAACAAGCGAGGTCCCCAGGTCAGGCTGTTTGAAAATAAGTAAGAGCGGTAAGCCGACATAAAGAAAAACAGGCACCAACTCGCGGAATCCCAGGAGCCTTCCCTCCCGCCGGGCGAGAAAGTTCGCCAGCGTTACGATGATAATCAGCTTGGCGAATTCGGACGGCTGCAGCAGAAAAGGCCCAAGCCTGATCCAGCGCTGCGCTCCGAGGGCCGTATGTCCCACAAAAAGTACCGCCGCTAAGAGCACCAGGTTTACCCCGTAAAGGGCCGTAGCGTACCGCGGTAGCTCTTCGTAGCGCCAGCATACCAGGAGCCCCGCCACCGTAAAGCCAATAAGCGCCCAGAGCGCTTGCCGCTTCATGAAGAGAAAGGGGTCCGTTGCGGCAGGGTTCGTGACGTGGGTAGCACTCGAAATCGCCACCAGGCCGTAAAGAATTATCAGTACGGCCGTGGCCAAAAGTGTGTAGTCAAGCGTTCGCAATATTTTTCTGGCGCGCAACCTATCACCCTAACAATTATAATTTTTACACCGGGCGGAGACAACAGATAAATTTTCATTTCTTGCAGGAAAAATTGGGACGATAGCGAAAATATTTACTGACTACCCAACTTAGGCTCAGAAGCATAACAAATAAGGAGGTGACCACCAGCCAGTAAAAGCGCCAGACCTTTTCCACTTAAGCGTTCGCTTGCTTTTTTCTTGATGCCGCAGGTTCAGGGAAAGTCTGTGCCTGCAAGAACTACTTCAAAGAATTAGCGAAAAACGGGAGGTCCAAATAGAATGAGTGAAGTTTACGTAATTGGCCATAAGAACCCCGATACCGATACCGTCTGCTCGGCAATCGTTTACGCCCAACTCAAGGGCTATACACCCGCCCGGTCGGGCGAGCTCAACGAGGAGACCACTTACGTCCTCGACTATTTCAAGGTTCCAGCGCCGGTGCTTCTTGAGAACGCGGCGGGCAAAAAGCTGGTCCTGGTGGACCACAACGAGCCGGCACAGGTGGTCAACGGCGGCGACCAGGCCGAGGTCATCGAGGTTATCGACCACCACAAGATGAATTTCGTCTGCAACAAGCCGATCTACGTCCACGTCGAGCCTGTCGGCAGCACCGCTACGGTCGTCGCTAAGCAGTACATGGATAAGATCAAGGCCAATCCTACTTGGGCCGGGCTTCTGCTTGCGGCAATCCTTTCGGATACTGTCATCTTTAAGTCCCCTACCACCACCGACGAAGACAAGGCGATTGCGGCGGAACTGGCCAAGGTAGCCGGCATCGCTGACGTTCAGGCTTTCGGTATCGATGTCAAGAAAGCTAAGGCAAGCATTAAGGGCAAACCGATCGCCGACGTGATCCACGTTGACTTCAAGGATTTCGACTTCGGCGGCAAGAAGGTAGGTATCGGGCAGACCGAGCTTGTGGACATTAACGAGGCCTACGACCGGAAAGACGAAATCGTGAACTATCTCAACGAGCTAAAGGCTAACAAGGGTTACGCAATGGTTGTCTTCATCGCCACCGACATCATTAAGGAGGGTTCCGAGCTCTACTTCGCCGGCGACCCGGCGATGATGGAGAAGGCCTTTGGGGTCAAGCCCGAAGGGCCTTCCTTCTGGCTCCAGGGCTGCATGTCCCGGAAGAAACAGGTCGCGCCGCCGCTAGAGAAAGCCTTCACTTCTTAACCAGATAGCGTATAAAAGACGAAAATTTAAGCCCGCCCTTGTGTGTTAGGGGCGGGCTTCTTTTTTACCTGAAAATTACAGGTTTTTAAATTACAGGTTTTTCGGGAAGGCTGGACTGCACCTTCCAAGCGGGGAAGGGAACCAGGTATCTTTAACGCCAGACAACCAGCAGCAGGGAAAGCGCCCCGAAAAGAACTGCCACCCAGACGGTCACCTTCGTGAGCCACTCGTCAAGGCCTTTTTTCTTGCCGAAAAGGCTTTCGGCGCCGCCGCTAGCCCCGGAAAGTCCAGCTGCCCGGCCCGACTGGAGCACAACCACGGTGATGAGCAACAGACAAATAAGAACGTAAACGGCGGTTACAATCCCCTTGAGCATCAAACTCCCCCTTTAAGTCCGGCAGCATTATAGCATAGTTCCCTCGGGCTGGCAATCACCTTTAAAATATCAAAAGCGCCTGAAGGTTGCCTTCCCTGCATAAGCCGCCGCGTCGCCAAGTTGCTCCTCAATCCTGAGGAGCTGATTGTACTTCGCCACCCGTTCCGTGCGGCAGGGGGCACCCGTCTTGATCTGGCCGGCGCCGGTCGCTACCGCGAGGTCGGCAATGAAGGTGTCCTCCGTTTCGCCGGAGCGGTGGGAAATGACGGTGCTGTAGCCCGCCCGGCGGGCCAGCGCAATCGTATCCAGCGTTTCGGTGAGGGTGCCGATCTGGTTGAGCTTGATCAGGATCGCGTTGGCCACACCTAGGGAGATGCCTCGGCTTAAGCGTTGCGGGTTAGTCACAAAGATATCGTCGCCGACGAGTTGCACCGTTTTGCCAAGCCGCCGGGTCAAGGCCTCCCAGCCCTCCCAATCCTCCTCCGCCAGGCCGTCTTCAAGCGAAATGATGGGGTAACGCCCTATCAGGTCCGCGTAGTACTCAATCATTTCGGCCGCCGTCAAGCTCTGTCCCTCACTCTCAAGATGGTAGCTTCCGTCACGGAAAAACTCGCTCGCGGCCGGGTCGAGCGCGAGGGCGACATCCTCTCCCGGCCGGTAGCCGGCGCCCTCAATTGCCGCCACCAACAGCTTCAACGCCTCCTCGCTCGCCTCTAAGTAGGGCGCAAAGCCTCCCTCATCGCCAACGGCGGTGCTGAGTCCCCGCTCGTGAAGAATGCGGCGCAAGGAATGGTAAACCTCCGCCCCCATCCGCAACGCTTCGGCGAAGGTGGGCGCCCCAACCGGCACGATCATGAACTCCTGAAGGTCAAGGTTGTTGTCGGCGTGCCGGCCGCCGTTGAGGACGTTCATCAGAGGCACCGGGAGAAGGTTTGCCCCCACGCCGCCGAGGTAACGGTAGAGGGGCAGGCCGACCCACTCGGCCGCCGCCCGGGCCACCGCCAGCGAAACGCCCAGGATCGCGTTTGCCCCGAGACGGGACTTGTTTTCCGTGCCGTCAAGCTCGATCAGCGTCCTGTCGATTTCCCTCTGCTCAAGCGCGTTGAGCCCTACAATCTCGGCGGCAATCTCGTTATTCACGTGCTCTACCGCCTTAAGCACCCCCTTACCACCGAACCGCTCTTTATCCCCGTCCCGTAGCTCTACTGCTTCGTGGGTTCCCGTCGAAGCTCCCGAAGGCACGGCCGCCCGGCCCACCACTCCGTCTTCAAGCACCACTTCAACCTCTACTGTAGGGTTACCCCGGGAATCAAGAATTTCCCTGGCCCAAACCTCTTCGATAATGCTCAAATTTTGTCCCTCCTGTTTAGGATTTAGGCGAATCTATCTTCTTGCCGCGTTAATGATCCCGATAAAACTCTCCACCTTAAGGCTGGCGCCGCCGACCAGCGCGCCGTCGATATCCGGCTGCCCGAGGAGGGCCGCCGCGTTCTCCGGGGTTACGCTTCCACCATACTGGATCCTCACCTGCTCAGCCACCGTCGGCGTGTAGAGCTTGGCAAGCAGCTCGCGGATAAAACGGTTTACTGCTTGGGCGTCTTCGGGAGCCGCATTCCTACCCGTACCAATCGCCCAGACCGGCTCGTAAGCAAGTACCAGGCCGGCAACTGCTTCCCCCGCAACCCCCGTAAAGGCTCCCCGCACCTGCCGTTCGACAACCGCGAAGGTTTCTCCGGCCTCCCGCTCGGCCAAGCGCTCGCCCACGCAGACGATCGGCGTGAGACCGTGGCGGAGGGCGGCCTTAACCTTCCGGTTTACCGTTTCGTCCGTCTCGCCGAAGTACTGCCGGCGCTCCGAATGGCCGATGATCACGTAGCGGCAGCCCGCGTCGCGAAGCATGATAGGTGAAACCTCCCCGGTATAAGCCCCGTAATCCTCCCAAAAAAGATCCTGCGCGGCCACGCCGATCCGGGTTCCCGCAACCACCTGAGCTACGGCCGCCAGCGCGGGAAAAGCAGGGCAGAGAACCACCGCCACGCCCGCAAAATCGCCGGCCGCCGCAAGCTGTTCCGCAAAGGCTACCGCCTCCGGAATCGTTTTGTTCATTTTCCAATTAGCCGCAATTACCTGCTCCCGCGCCACTTTACCCCTCCTCTTTCTCCTGCAGGACAGCCACCCCAGGGAGTTCCTTCCCTTCAAGCAGCTTCAGGGATGCCCCCCCACCAGTCGAAACGTGGGTAATCTTATCGGCAATACCCGCCCGTTTCACCGCTCGCACAGTGTCGCCGCCGCCCACCACGGTGGTTGCCGTCGCTACGGGCAGGGCCCGCGCCACAGCGACCGTGCCCGCATCGAAAGGCGGCTGCTCAAAATAGCCAAGCGGCCCGTTCCAGAAAACGGTCTTGGCCCGCGCCAGCTCTGCCGCGAAGAGCTCGACCGTCTCCGGGCCGACATCGAGCGCCATCCAGCCATCGGGAACCGCGTTGACCGGGACAACCCGGTGGACCGCTCCGGGCACCTGGCTTTCCGCCACCACCAGGTCCACGGGCAAGATAAGCCTGCACTCCTGCTTGGCCGCCCGGGCAAGCAGGTCCGCAGCCACTTCGAGCTTGTCCGTTTCGACTAGCGAGAGCCCCATATTGTGTCCCTGCGCCGCCAGAAAGGTGTTAGCCATCCCGCCGCCTACAAGCATCGCTTCAACCCGCGCCAGCAGGTTTTCCAGAACACCGATCTTATCGGAGATTTTGGCGCCGCCGGTTACGACGACAAAGGGGTGCTCCGGGGCGCTCAGAAGCTTCCCCAGCACTTCAAGCTCCCTTTCCAGCAGAAAACCGGCCACCGCTGGGCGTAAAGCCGCGACGCCGACGACCGAGGCGTGCGCCCGGTGTACCGTGCCGAAAGCGTCGTTAACGTAAACGTCACAAAGGGCGGCTAACTGCCGCGCCAGCTCGGGGTCGTTTTTCTCCTCCCCAGGATGAAAACGGATATTCTCTAAAAGCAGGAGGTCACCCGGGCCGAGCGCCGCGACCGCCGCCTCCACCGCCGGCCCGGTGCACGCGTCGACCTTGCGGACCGGGCGCTGTAGAAGCTCCCCTAAGCGAATAGCTACCGGGTCGAGACGCAGCTCATCTACTGCGACCCCCTTAGGGCGCCCCAGGTGAGAGACAAGGATCACCCGTGCCCCTCGCTCACAAAGATAACGGATCGTCGGTAGCGCCGCCTTCAGCCGCGCGCTCTCTGCCACCCGGCCCTCCTTAAGCGGCACGTTGAAATCGACCCGCACCAGCACCCTCTTGCCAGCCACATCGATATCCCGAACCGTTTTTTTAGCCAAGTAAACCCCCCCGAACTTCTTTGCCTTGCAGTCCGGCATTGCTCCCTGGGCTGCCCCCATTTTAAGATTACTTTAGCCCTTTTTGCGCGATATATTCGGCCAAATCGACAAGCCGGTTCACGTAACCCCACTCGTTATCGTACCAGGCAACCACCCGCACGAGGTTATCGCCGATAACCATTGTTGAGAGCCCGTCCACAATGGCCGAATGCGGATCCCCATTATAATCATGCGAGACAAGTGGCAACTCATTATAGGCCATGATGCCTTTGAGCTCGCCCGCGGCGGCTTCCTTTAGCGCCGCGTTCACCTCGGCTGCACTAACCGGGCGCGCCAACTCTGCCACCAGATCAACTACCGAAACGTTGGGGGTTGGCACCCGAAAGGCGAGGCCGTTGAGCCGGCCGTCAAGTTCAGGAATGACGCGGCCAATGGCGCTGGCCGCTCCTGTGGTGGTAGGAATGATCGAAAGGTTAGCCGCCCGACCGCGGCGGAAGTCTTTATAGGGCATATCGAGAATCTGCTGGTCGTTGGTGTAGGCATGGATGGTATTCATGAGGCCTTTAACGATACCGAAGCGCTGGTGGAGGGTTTTCGCTACCGGGGCGAGACAGTTGGTCGTACAGGAGGCATTAGAGATGACGTGGTGCCGCTCCGGGTCGTAAAGCGCGTGGTTCACGCCCATGACGATAGTGATGTCCTCGTTCTTCGCCGGCGCCGAAATAATCACCTTCTGCGCGCCGCCCGCCAGATGTTTAGCCGCTTCCTTCCCGTCACGAAACTTGCCCGTCGACTCGATAACAATCGCCACCTGCATTTCCCCCCAGGGAATCGCGGCCGGATCCGCCTCGGAAAAAACCCGCACCTCCCGGCCGTCAAGCCGGAAACCCTGCTCGTAACCCGTCACGTCGCCGGGTAGCGTGCCGTGAACCGAGTCGTACTTCAAGCTGTAAGCGAGGTGTTTCATGAAATCGACTCCCGTAACCGCCAGCCGCCGCGTCTTGTGGTTAACCGCCACCACCTCAATCCCTTGCCGCTGCGCGGCCGCGCGCAGAAAGAGACGCCCAATGCGGCCAAAACCATTGATCCCTACCCTGACAGCCACCGAAATCAACCCCTTTCCCAAAAGGAATTTAGCGGTAATCCTGCAAAGATTTCCACCTATCGTGCCCGGTTTCGTCTCGCCGCGCTTCCGGGAATGCCAAGCTCGCTCCGGTACTTCGCCACCGTCCGCCGGGAGATATTGATCCCCTGGCGGGATAAACGCACCGCGATCTCCTTATCGCTTAGCGGTTGGCCCCTGGGCTCCTCGCTTACCAGTTGCTTAATCAACTCCTTAACCGAAGGGGCGGAAACCTTCCCGCCGTCTGCCGCGCCCACCCCGCTACTTACAAAGAAACGAAGCTTGAAAACCCCGCGGGGACACTGCAGGTACTTGTTAGCTATCGCGCGCGAAACGGTCGATTCGTGCAGCCCCACCGCTTCCGCGAGATCCTTTAGGGTTAGCGAACGTAGCGCTATCAGCCCCTCGTCGAAAAAGCCCCGCTGCAGCTGAACCAGCGCCACCCCAATCCGGTAAAGGGTGGCTCCTCGCTTTTCGATCGCCTTAACCAACGTAAGGGCCCGCTTCAACCGGGATAAAAGAAAAGATCGCGCCTTACCGGAAAGGTCTTTGCGGTTAAGGAACTCGCGGTAGCTCGGGCTGAGACGGAGCCGCAGGCCGGCAGCTTCGTTAAGTAAAACGACGTAATCTTCACCTCCCCGCTCGATGATGAGGTCGGGAACGATGTAGGGAACCGGACCGCCGGCAAAAATACTTCCGGGCCTAGGATTAAGCGAACGAATCGCCGCCGCCAGAACCTCGTCCGTTGAAACACCAACTGCGCGGGCGATACGGGAAATCTCGCCTGCAGCCAACGCCTCCAGGTGCTCCTCAATCAGGATCCGGCTAAGCGCTCCCAACCCCCGCCGCTCGGCCTGCAGGCGAAGACACTCTTTTAAATCGCGCGCCCCTACACCCGGCGGATCGAAGGACTGAACTAACTGCACCATTTTCTTTCGGTTTCATCCGGCGGGACGCCCAGTGCCGCGGACAACTCCGCCACGCTTACGGCCAGATATCCGGTGGGCCCGATATTGCCGATGATATATTCGCCGATCAGCCGCTCCCGCGGCGAAAGGCGTAACATTCCCAGCTGCGCCAGCAGACGTTGGTAAAGGGTGGGGCCAGCAGGGGAAAACTCAGGTGAAAAGTTAGCGGGTTCAACATTATTACCCGGGGCATAGCCAAGGTCGCTCGCGTCACAAAAATATTCGAACCAATCTCCCCCTTCGTTCCGGCCCTCACCCGCCTCGCCCTGTTCGGCTTCGCTCTCCTCGCCCCAACCATCTTTAGGCAAGGCCGCCTCCTTTTCCAACTCTATTAAAGGGTTTTCTACCAACTCTTTTTCGACGTAAGCCGATAACTCTTGAGCTGAAAACTGGAGAATCTCTAAGTTCTCTTTTAGTTCACTTCGCAAAACCAGCCTCTGGCTCTGGCGCAGCCGGAGATCGTGCCGCACACTCATAAACCCTGCCCCCGCACCCGGTCGGCATCCTGTGCCAATTGCCGGGCAATGGCAGACAGACGCCGTAACCGGTGGTTGATACACGATTTCGAAACAGGCGGTCGCATCATCTCGCCCAGCTCCTTCAGCGTCGCCTCGGGATGGGACAGACGCAACGCCGCCAACTCACTTAGCTCCTTAGGTAGATTTTCCAGCCCGAGCCGCGCGCTGATCAACTCAATTTCGTCCTTTCGCTGAAGTGCCGCCTCTACCGTTTTATTAAGGTTGGCCGTATCGCAGTTTACCAAACGGTTAACCCGATTTTTCACGTCCCGTAGGACACGCTGGTTCTCAAAGTCTAAGAGCGCGCCTGAAGCCCCCATCAGTCGTAAGCAATCGCTAACCGCACCGCCCCTCTTAAGGTAAACCACATGGTGGTTCTGCCGCACGTTAATCCGGCCGTCAAGACCGAATCCCGCGAGCAGCCGCAAAAGATCGTGAGCTAAAGCTTCAGAAGAAGTTACGAATTCTAGGTGGTACGAGGGCCCCCTGCCGTTAACCCAACCCCGCCCGAGGAAAAGGCCCCGCAGATAGGCCCGCCGGCAGCACGCACGCCGCACGAAAGAGCGCCGGATGCCGGCAAACGGGCGACCAAAGCGGTCTGTTAGCCCTAGTACTGCCATGGTTGTCGCTAAGTCCCCCGGTAGGACCAGACAAAAAAGCCGCCTCCCGCGAAGCCGCCGTTGGTGGCGAACGATAAGGGTTCCCTGGAGGCCAAAAACAGCCCGCGCCAGGCGCAGCGCCTTCCGCGCCACCGCCGGACTCTCGGTGTGAATCTCGAAGCAGGGGCCCTCTGGTCGCTTAACCACCTGGCCAGCCGCCCGCGCCAGCCCGGCCAGCTCGCTGCGGAGACAGCACGGACGTTCTGCTGTAATTTGTGCCAACTCGCTTTTTGCAAGCAACGAAAAGGATGGTCCGCTTTTCATCCCCGGTCAAAACTATTATATCAAAACTATTATAGTCGAGACTATTATACACCATAGGTAGCCAAAAAGCTCTAATTTCCGCCACCCGGGCAAAAGTTATCACCCGCCGTAAATTCCCCGGGGGCTTAAACATTTTCCCCCGTCTCTTTAGTGTAGCGGTCGAGTTCGTGAGCAAACCGCTGCAAGCTATACTTCCCGGTGACCCGGATCCGCTTCAGCGTAAAAGGGTTGGCGCCTGGGTAGTTTACTCCCTGCCGGCTGGTTACCGCGGTCTTATAGCCCGCCGCAGCTACAATAGCGGCCACCTGAGGGTTAAAATCCCCGTAAGGATATGAAAAATGCGCCACGGGCCACCCGAGTTTTTCCTCCAGGAATTTTTTCGCGCCGGCTATCTGCCGTCGCGCCTCTTCTAAGGGGAGATGAGTCAAGTGCGGATGATCCAGCGTATGCGCGCCGAAAGTAATGCCCCGCGCCCGCATCTCCCGGATTTCCTCCCAGGTGAGCATCTCGTTTCGGGGCTGCACGCCCTGATCGGCGTCAAAAAAGTTGTACCGCCCGATGGCGTGGGCAACCAGATAGATCGTTGCCGGGTAGCCGTATTCCTCCAAGATCGGTAGCGCGTAAAGGTAATTATCGCGGTAACCGTCATCGAAGGTAATCACCACCGGTTTCGGCGGCAGCGACTTGACCCCTTTTAAAAAGGCTGCCGCATCATCGAGGCTTACTACATTATAGCCGTGCTCCCGCAGGTACCGCATCTGCGCCGCAAATTTTTCCGGGGGAACGCGGAGACCTAGCCCACCGCTCCGCGGGTCCGGCGTCACCTTATGGTACATCAGGATGATAAGCGGTTGCGGCGTGCCGGACACAGAGTATTCCGCCGGTCCGGTATAGACGAACCAAAAGAGCAGCAGGAGCAAAAAAACACCGCCTACCCACCAAACAGGGCGCAAGAAAAATCCCCTCCTCGCCATTACCCATAGGAACCTACCATCATCTGGTCTAGACAGTACCAGCGGCGTCCTCTCCCCTACGCCCGAGGATGGGCCAGTTCATAAATCTCACGGAGCCGCCTTCCTGTAAGGTGGGTATAAATCTGCGTGGTGCTAATGTCTGCATGGCCAAGAAGTTCCTGAACCACCCTCAAATCCGCGCCGTTTTCGAGCATATGGGTAGCAAACGAATGGCGTAACGTATGGGGCGACAAGCCCTTACTGATGCCCGCCGCCCGCGCGTAATACTTGAGCAACTTCCAGAAACCCTGGCGCGTCATCCGTTCCCCCCGTCGGTTAAGAAACAGGGCCCTGCCCTTACAGCTACCGCAAAGGAGCGGACGCCCCCGCCTCAGGTAGTCGCGCAGCGACTCCCGGGCGGCTCGCCCCACCGGCACTACCCGCTCCCGCGCGCCTTTACCAAAAACACGGACGTAGCCGGCCTCCAGATTAATACTATCAACATCGAGACCCACAAGTTCCGATACCCGCAATCCGCTAGCGTAAGCCAGCTCCAGCATCGCCCGATCCCGCAAACCCGTCGGCGTATTAAGCCGCGGGGCAGCGAGGATCCGTTCCACCTCCTGGGGGGTCAGTACCCGCGGCAACCGTTGGATTAGCTTAGGAGAACTAAGTTCTGCTGCTGGATCATCCGGAAGGTAGTCGAGACGGGTAAGAAAACTAAAAAAGGACTTGAGCGCTGCCGTGCGCCGCGCCACCGTCGCCGCGCTTAGCCCCATACGCTGCAACTCCAGCAGGTAAGCGATCATCCCGTCCCGCAAACCCGCCGGTACGGGGAAAGAGCGTTTTTGTAAGAAGGTGAGAAAGTGCGCGATATCGGAACGGTAGGCAAGAATGGTATTTCGGGATAGACCCCGCTCAACCCGGATATAATCGAGAAACTCACTAAGCCAAGCCTTAAGCACGGCACCGCTCCCTCTATCTCTCTAAAACATATTGCCCCCGCGCCGCCAGTTACGGGAGTCTCGTAGTGAATTCGCGCCATACCGGCAAAACTCCTTCTTGCTACCAAATAGAACCATGTGAGCCTGGCAACGCACGTTATTACAATTCGCCATGGTAATACCTCTTAAGCAGTTCTACCAGCCGGTCAAAAAAACTCCCCTCGCCAATACTACCCGCCACCACTTCCTGCCCATCCTGAACTGAAAGCTCACTCGTCCTAACGTACAGCGAGTTCCCCGCCTTCTCTTGGGGAGTGAACGTTTGGCTAAGCCTACCGGCCACGCAGAAGAAGAGAAATAACAAAAGTAACCAGGTTAACGCCTTTCGGACTAACCGGCGTCCGCACGTAACCCAAAAAATGACCAAGGTATCCCTCCCTCAATCATTTAACCTTAATATGAAGAGATCTTAGGGTCCGTTCGCCGTTCAACGTTTATTTTTAATCCCGGTGGTGACGACGATGAAATTGTCGTGAGGGACTCCTATTGTTTCACAGAGGAAACTATCATGTGTGCCAGTCCCGGAACCACGTACGCCTCTACCAACCCCGCCCCTACAGCCGCCGCTGCCAACAACGCCATCAGGCCTGTGTACCGCAAAAACCACGGCAGAACCACCACCTCCGAATTAAACCAGCGCTGCAATAGCAACAGGGAGAAGGAAAACGAAGCTACCGCCCCTACAACGAATACCAAAAGCAGGATGATATTCTGCGGCAAGACGGCCGCCAGCAAGACTCCCAGGCCGTAAAGGCCCTTACGGGAGACCAAAAAGCCGCCGGTGAAACCAAGAGCGTAGCCGCGCAGCAAAAGAATCCCGGCAACAACCGGCATCCCGATCACCGTAAGCCCAGCAACATACATGGCGCCCAACGGGAGGAGGTTACGAAGGGCAGCCCGGTGAAAAACGTCCCGCCGGTGGTGCCCGTCACCCCTAATCGCCGGTGCTATATACTGCTCAAGCCGCAGGGCATCCCTCGTATCGAGCTGGCGAGCATCCCGTACCCCCAACCACAACCCGTACCCAAAACTAAGAGGACAAGAAAGTAGAAAAGCCAGCAGCGGCGCCAGGAGGAGAGCCAAAAACCGCGACGGAGTTCACCGCCGGTAAGCATTGAGCGCAGTACAAGCCCGTAATGTTGCCGCAACCGTAACCCCCCTCCGGCAAACCCGTTCGGTCCCCGCCTAGACAAAATCCCATTCTGTCCCCAATTATATGTCGCCCCTCCAAGGCATATGCCGTCACTGCCAATTTCCGGACACGGGCAAAGGTTGCCGCCATTTCAAGCTGCTACAAGAGCAAACTCTGCGGCTACCAAACCGGCGGCGCCCGCCGCGAGAAAGAACTCCGGGTCTGCTTCGCGACCACGCCCCATTGTGCTCACGTGCAGCCCCAATTCGTCTAGCGCGGTAAAAACAGGCGTGGCGTCAACAGTCACTAGCTGGTGGTGCACCGCTATTCCCGCCTGTTGGAGCTGTTTCCACACCACTTGTGCCCGCTCCGGCGCCAGCACCGGCACCGCGACGGTAGCCGGCGCCAGGGCTACCCGGCTAAGCGCCGTGAGGGTATGGTGACTTACCCCGTGGTGGCGCGCCCGCAGATCGGCGAAGCTCAGCCGCAGCGCGGCAACCGGTCGGCCGCCCAAGACGTGGGCCGCATTGACCACTTCGCCCTGTTCGATAGCGGTAGTGCCGAAACGCGTGCCCGTTCCCACCACCCCGGGGCCCATCCCTACTATGATCACATCCGCTCCCGCCGCGTGCTTGGCAGCGAGTAAGCCGCTGTAAACGTTCACTGCTTCAAAATCCCCGCCAAACGCGTGCCCCACCGTCACCGTCGCCGCTAAGAGCCCTTTCTCTTTCAACTCGCCTACCGTTCGCGAAAAAGAAAGCGGTAGCGCCGCACCATCGGTCATCACGTAAACGAGACGCAGGCGCCCCCGACCTTTCTGCCAAACCGCCGCTGCTACAGGCGCAAGTTGGCTGTGCAGCTCCAGCGCCACCACCGGGGCCCCGTCCAGGCTTTCCGCCTCCCGAAGCTTTTCGTGGTACGGGCTCTCCGGCTCTTCCACCGCCAACACCTTAATCTGCGCTGGCGTATAACGGAGTTTTATGATGTGGCCGGCCGCCGGAGTGTCGAGCTCCGACTGGGCCAGGTTGGCCACCACGAAGTGGTAGCCGCCGCTGCCCAGCCCCTTAGTTACCGCGGTCGTGTTGAGTAATACGGTATCTCCCGGACGCAACTCGCCGGTGAAGGCTGCATAGCCGACCGCCTTCTCCTCCCGGCCTTCCACCAGTACCAGCGCTTCTACCAGCCCCGGCCGAGCAGCGAGGAGTTTGAGAACCCTCCCCGGCCGCAAGCGCACCAGCGGTCTCTGGTTCTCCCCCATTGACCGTCCCCCTTTTAATCTGTTATACTACGCTTCGAAACCCAAACCGCGAGCTTGCCCGGCCCCCAGCCCGGAGCCTCGCTTGCACCCGGAGGAGCCCGAACAACTTGCCTTTCGACGGCTTAACCCTCTACGCGGTGACCCGCGAGCTGAAGGAACGGCTAACCGGCAGCCGGGTCGAGCGCGTTTACCAACCAGCGGCCCTCGAAGTAATCCTGGTCTGCCGCCACCACCAGGAAAAATACCACCTGCTCGCCGCCGCGACCGCCGACGCCGCCCGGGTCCACCTTACCGCGACCGACCGTCGCAACCCCGGTAAAATTCCCTTCTTTTGCTCTGTCCTGCGGCGTCACCTTGAGGGTTGCCGCGTAAGTGAGATCGTCCAGTCCGGTCTGGACCGCATCTTACACTTAACCCTTACGGGAACCGATGCGGCCGGGCGTCTGGTTACCTATCGGCTTATTACGGAAATAATGGGCAAACACAGTAATATTATCCTCGTTGACGCTGGGGAAAACAAGATTCTCGACGCCATCAAACGCTACTCCCACGCCCTTAGCCGCTATCGGGAGGTTCTGCCGGGGCAACCTTATGTCCCGCCGCCGCCTACCGGCAAAAAAGACCCCCGCCTGCCGAGCGCGGAAGAGTTTACCGCTGATCTCGCAGCGTTTGGCCCGGCCTCCGAAGTAGCCGCCGCCATTCAGCGTACCTACGAAGGGTTCAGCCTCTTTTCCGCCCGCGAGGTCGTCTGCCGGGCCGAACTGCCGTCCGATATAACCCTTGGCGAGTGCGGCATCTACGAGTACAGGCGGCTCTATACCGCCTTCCGCGACCTGATAACCAGCGTAATCGAGGGGATGGCCGTACCGACACTCGTTGTTGCGCACGGAATACCGGTCGATTTT
Source organism: Thermodesulfitimonas sp. (assembly GCF_052743955.1). Taxonomy (NCBI): domain Bacteria; kingdom Bacillati; phylum Bacillota; class Clostridia; order Thermoanaerobacterales; family Thermoanaerobacteraceae; genus Thermodesulfitimonas; species Thermodesulfitimonas sp. Next base: position 4,209 of record NZ_JBRAIN010000013.1, on the reverse strand, counting down.
GCGCCTTTCGCCCCGGCGCAACCGGGTGGTGAGCAAATCCAAGGGCCGCTCAACCAGCTCGTTGACCGCTTTTACACCACCAAGGCTGCAATAACCACCTTCCGCACGCAAAAGCAGCGTCTCATGGAGGTCGTCAACCGGGAAATAAAACATCTTAACCACAAGCTGGACGAGATCTTGGCCCTGCTTGACGACCCCGCCGCGGACCGCTACCGTCTTTACGGTGAATTGCTTATGGCCAACCTTTACCGTCTCGAAGCCGGCGCCCAAGAGGCACTGCTGGAAAATTTTTATCTACCCACTTCACCCCTGGTAGCTATCCCGCTCGACCCGGCGCTTACCCCGGCGCAGAACGCCCAGCGCTACTTTAAAAAATACGCGAAGGCCCGGGCCGCCCGTGCTTACGCTACGCAGGAAAAGGAGCGGCTCGAGGCGGAACTCGCCTATTTAGCAGGGGTGACCACCGCCATCGAGCAGGCCAGCGAACTTAGAGAGTTCGAAGAAATCGCGGCGGAACTCGCCGAACAGGGGTACCTCCCCGCGCGGCCACCCGCCCCAAAAGAAAAAAGAACCCCCCCGGCACCGCTGCAGCTTTCTTCCGCCGACGGCTACACCATCTTAGTAGGTAAAAACAACCGCCAGAACGAATATGTTACTTTTAAGCTTGCCGCCCCTGGCGACATCTGGCTGCACGCCCGCGGCGTCCCCGGCGCCCACGTCATCCTCAAAACCGGCGGGCGGGATCCTTCTCCGCAAGCGCTGGCCGCAGCTGCCGCCCTCGCAGCCTATTTCAGCCAAGCGCGGGGTGCCCGCAGCGTCCCGGTAGACTGGACCCGCCGCGCGAACGTTCAACGGCCTAAGGGTGCCCGCCCCGGCTTCGTCACCTACACCGGCGAGAAAACCCTGTACGCCGATCCTACTGCCGCCCTGGCCCTGCTGCGCCGGTACGGCGCAACCCCCGCTGCGCCCAACCTTATAGAGTAACTGCTTCCCGCCCGCCAGACCGAGCCGGTAAAAAGTCAACGGCCGAGCCGGTCCCAAGAAAGGAGCAAAACCGCTACCATACCCACGCTGGCCAAGAAAAGCCCGTCCTGTAACCCAAACCGAAACGGACTTAGCAGCCGAGGCTCACCAGTATACCCCCGCGCGAGCATCGCCTGGTAGACTTCTTCACTTAACCGCTGTGTTTTGGCGATAATGGTGCCAACTGTGGCGCCGATGAAATGCCTTCCGCCCTTGCCGGTAGCGGGGCCGACGAGCCGGACTTTGTAAGCCTCAAAGGCTTCGGTGGCTATACGGAGGAAAAGGAAGATGTAGCGAAGGGTCATCTCCAGGGTCAGGACAAAGATTGGCGGTAAAAGAAAAACCCGCAGCGCCCTGAGAAGCGCCGGCCACGGTGTAGTCAGGGTAAGGATAAGGGCAAAAGAAACCGACGTCGCCGCCCGAAAAACGATTGTCGCCGCGCCCTGGAGGCCCTGGACAGTAATCGCAAGGGGGCCACCGAAATGGTACGGTCCCAGGTGAAGGTTAACCTCCGGCACCAGCATAAAAAGAGGCGTGCCGGGAGTGAACCAGTTGAAAAGCGCCGGGAGAACCATGACCCCCGTAAAAAGAGGGACGAAAGAAACCCTTTTTAGGAAAACGGCCAGCGGCAAACGGCAGGCAGCGGCCAGCAAAAGCGCCAGGAGCCAGGTGATAATAAGAGTTGGGAGGCTCCGTGCGCACCCTACTACCCCGATCAGCACCACCGTGGCGAAGACCTTTACCCGGGGGTCAAGAAGTTGGTAAAGGCCTGACCTTCGAGCCATAGCGGTGGTAAAAAGTTCGTCTTCAAAGATACGGGTCAGGTCCCGCAGGTTTTTTTCGATAAAGTCTGCGCCCCAGCGACGCCGGGGCGCGGCTTCTACGAGTACCTCGGACGTTTCCTCGCTAAGCCAACGGGGAAGCGTATCCACAGGGCCTTTCCTCTTCTCTATTCATAGTCGCCCTTCGCCAGGGCGCGGCCGATGAAGTAACTAAGAATCACGATTACCGCAATCCCCACTACCGCCGAAATGATGTAACCAACAGCCTGCTGCGTAAAGGTTTTATCCAAGCCGGGGATGCTGTAATCGGGCAGAACCGCGTGCCAGGTTTCCCCTAACTTCGCCAGGCCCTGGGGAACCATACCCAACATTTCCTTGAGCTCGTCGGTCCCCCATTCGCCCCACGCCGTCCCCTGGGCCAGAAGCCCTAAAGGAGAAAGGATGACAAGCACCACGATCCAAAACCATAACTTCCGGTAAACGGGCACGCTTAAACCCCCCTCTGCTTTACGTTCTAAGCCGTAGCGTTATAAAAAAGTGACTCTTCGGCAGAGCGCTGCAGGTAATAAACCACGATCCCGGTAATAACGGCCTCAATCGGCCCCGCAACCGTAAGGTGCGCAAACATCATCGCCGGAATGGCCTGTGCAAGGCCGTACGGGCAATAGAGGGGCGCGCCAGCTGCAGTATGGAAAAGCGCCGGTTGGATACCGAACTCCACCGCGGCACAAAAGGCAGCGGCGTTAAGCCCCACGTAGCTTCCAATAACGCTTCCCAAGACGCGGTTTCTGCCACCGGCACTAATAGCCTGGTAAACGGCGTACCCTAAAAAAGGTAATACGAAGGCCATATTAAAACAGTTAGCCCCGATTGCCCACACACCGCCGTCGCCAAAGATAAGCGCCTGAATGATCAAGGCAATCGAAACGGCGATGCAGGCCGCCCAGGGCCCTAAAACAATGGCGGCCAAGGTCCCGCCTACGGCGTGTCCCGTAGTCCCGCCGGGGATAGGCACGTTGAACATCATAATTACAAAGCTGAAAGCAGCAGCCAGAGCTAGGAGCGGCACCTGCCTGCTTCTCAAGGTTTCCTTAACCTTTTTCACAGCCATCCTCCAGACCGGCACCATCGCAGCGTACATCACGACAGAAGTTGAAGGGCTTAAATAACCATCCGGAATGTGCATTTCATCCCCTCCCCGAAAGCCTTTTTGGGTCGGTGCAAACGAAAATTCCTACTTAAAACACCCGTGTCTTGCTCACCCCCCTTTCAAAAACAAAAAGACCACCTTTCCCGGGTTCTCCGGAACCCCGTCGGTGGCCTCCGTGGCCGCAAATTCTAACCGTTTAGGAAAAATCAGATACCCTGTCCAGAGGCGCCGTTTTCCCAGTGGCCTCCGCCTGCTCCGGGCAGGCTTTTCGGCAAATATCATTCGCGTTTATCCGGAAAAAATCCTGCTTTCCCGTTAGAATGGGAGATAATTTTTATACTTTATTATCCTTCATTATCCTTCCGGTCCTAAATGTACGTGCGGGTAAAGGTGTTCCTTCCCCGTACCTAACTGGTGGAGATGGTAATCTGGATGCACCAGGTTGGCCCGCAAAAGCAATTCGCGGTCGGCGAGAACCGCCTCCGGCTCCCCTGCCGCGACCAAGCTATGATCCTCGCCTAAAACCAGCACGCGCTGGGCTAATACCGGCACAGTTACTAGTTCATGGGTGGCGACGACGATCGTCTTGCCGACTTGCGAGAGCGCGCGCAAAAAACTGAGCAGCCAGTGTTGCGAACGCGGATCAAGGTTAGCGGTAGGCTCGTCCAAAAGCAGCACCTGCGGGTTAACCGCCAGTACCGCGGCCAGCGCCACCTTTTTCTTCTCCCCGTCCGAAAGCTGGTGCGGCGGACGGTCGCGCAGGTGGCTAATCCCCAAAAGCGATAGCGTCTCGGCAACCCGTTCCTCAACCGCCGCCTGCGAGAAACCGAGGTGTAGGGGCCCGAAGGCCACCTCGTCCCTGACCGTAGGGCAAAAAAGCTGTGCCTCCGCGTTCTGAAGGACCAGCCCCACCCGCCGGCGAAAAGCTAAGTTGAAGCCTTCGTTTTTAAAGGCGGCAGGGGTAAGCGCCGTTCCAAAAGCCCGCACGGTGCCGGTCGTAGGGAAAATAAGCCCTGCCAACAGCTTCAAAAGGGTGGACTTCCCCGAACCATTAGGCCCGAGCAACACTAGCCGCTCGCCCCGGAAAACGTCAAGACTGATATCCTTGAAAACGGGCCGCTTCTGGTTGTAGAAGAAACTCACATTTTCCAGGGTAAAGACGCGTTCTTCATCCCGCCGCAAGAGTAACCTCCTAATTTTTCTTTTCAGTTTAACACTGCTTACAGTTAAAAGGAACCCTCCTTAACGATTTAA
>NZ_JBRAIN010000012.1:0-23092 GCF_052743955.1 Thermodesulfitimonas sp. | reverse complement strand
CAAAGGCTCTAAAGTGTAGCCTCAAGTTTTTGAAAACTCCATTTTCCAGTGCTCTCGTCGCTAATTGCTGTAAGTAGCTTTGCTATTGCTGAGAGGGCCTCCTTTCTCTTGGGTTTTTGCCATATAACCCTATTTCGAAAGGAAGAGCCCTCTCTCCTTGTACCTGACCCTCTATTCCCCCGAAAACATTTTACTCATACGGGGTTTACTCCAATAACAGCACTATCTAACAGGACAGACCCGGAGGGTATAGCACGCCCGCCCGCAAACGCTCGCACCAATCCGGTTTAGCCACCCACCAAGCGGCGCTGGTTCGAACGCCATCAGTTCGACCCGCCACTGGCGCCAATATATTGTTCTTTCCCGCGATTCTCCCACCGCCACCACTACCGAAGGCCCACCACGCGCCGGCAGCAACTCCTCCCAGGCCGGCGCACCCCAGTTCTCCAGAAACCCTTTATCCCCCCGTTTTTGAATAAAGGCTTCGGCTGCCACCGCCCAGCGCCGCACCAGCTCCTTTACAAGAGGTTGCGGTAGCGCAGGTTCGCCTAAAATAACGAGCTTACCGGAATGCGCCGGGAAATACGGGCTGTAGAAACGTAAAACGCCAGCGTTCCCCGTAAGGACGGCAAACGGGTGTCTACGGGTATTTGTAGGTAGGTTCCATAGCAGCTAACCTTGTATTCCCGCACCTCCCGTGGGGAATCTCCCGCCCAACACGCACCGGCGGTAACCAACGCGACCAGCAAAGTCCCCGCCAACCCGCTTCTCAAACCCATAGCCTACCACCTCACTCTTTATTCTCCCACCGCACCTTCGCCCGCTACCCGTAATGATAATCTCCCCAGAAAAAAGAAAAGGGCCGCGTCAACGCAGCCCTATCCGGTAAAAATGCCGCTCCTCAGAAGAAAAACGCCGCGATACCGACGGCGACCAACAAAAGGCCCCCGGCTAGCCCAGCTTTTTCCCCTACCCATTGCGATAAACACTTTTGGCCGAGTTTTATCCCGAGCCATAAAAACAGCAGACTAAAAATGAATACCGTAACGCAAGCAAGAACCACATCCAGCCTGCAGACGCCGGCACCCGCCACAAAATTGTTTAGCGCCAACGCCACGCCGAGAAGGCAGGCCTCCTTTACGTCGATATGCCCGGAATAGTCGGTATCGGCAAGCAGCGGCTTATCTAAAACCTCCTTGAGCCGCCCCACGCCCCGACCAGTCGGTTGGCACGCTTCCCCGCCCCTTTCTTCCGCCTTTTCTCTACCTTTTCTGTAAACCCGGATTATTTCCTGATAGCAAATCCACATACCCATGGCAGCAATTATCACCGCGCCTATTCCCTGGGCCGTGGTGGGCGCGAGAAATTTAGTCAGCCACCGTCCAGCAACGAGGCTAAGAGCCGTCCCGACGCTGGTTACCAAGGCAACCAGCAGGTTTGAAGCAAGCGCCACCCGAATTTTTCGGGTCCCCAAGGCCATTCCCACCCCCAAGTTATCAAGATTCGCCGCCAATAGCAACAAAAGAGCCCCGAAAGCATCCATTCTGCGCCACCCCGCAACTACCTCGTAACCCCAGCCTATGACGGGGCAGCGCATCCGGTTGCTTTCGGGGCTTTACTTCCCGGAACAACTATTTACCCAAGCAGTTCCGCACCACCTTCTCCCTGGTACCGGGCGTACTGCTCCTTGAGGAAGTGCGTCACCGGGCCCGGCTTCCCGTCGCCAACCATTCGGCCGCCAACTGCCACCAGCGGCATAATCTCCAGAAGGGAGTTGGTAAGAAAGGCCTCATCGGCCCTAAAAAGCTCCTCTGGCCGTACCGGGCGCTCCGCCACCGAAAGGCCTACCTCCCGCGCAAGGCGGATAACCATCCCCCTCGTAATCCCGGGCAAAAGACCGCTTGCCACATCAGGCGTAACTAAAGTTTGCTCCCGCACTAAGAAAATATTGCTCACGGTCCCCTCACAAAGATATCCGGTTGTATTGAGAAAGAGCCCTTCGTCCGCGCCCTTTACCGCCGCCTCTTTTTTGCCAAGGATATTCTCCAGAAAATTAAGCGACTTTACGTAAACAAGGGGGGAACGCTCATTCCGGGGAAAGGAAACAAAAACCGCCTTAAAACCCCGCGCGTAGAGTTCCGGAGCGTAAGGTATCCCGGGACGGAAGGTCACGAGTACCAGCGGCGGAGCGCTAGCTTCTGGATAAAGGCCTGTTCCCCGACCGCGGATTACGGTAAGGCGGACGCTGCCCTCCGTAGCCTCGTTCGCAGCTACCGTCTCCTGCACAGCGCAAGCTAATGCTTCGGGCTCCAGCGCCGCCGCAAAACCAAGGACCGCCGCGCCTTCCACCAACCGCCTAACGTGCTCCCTTAGAAAGAGGGGCTGGCCCCCGCGAACCCGGAGCGTCTCGAAAAGGCCGTCCCCGTAAAAGATGGCGCGTTCGAGCGTTAAGAGGCCCTCATCTTCCCGCAAAAGCCTGCCGTCCAGCCACACCCAGCTCATTCACTCACCCCTCAAGGAACCTGCCTTTACCCGCCGCGGCGCCCAGATAAGCCCCGCAAAACTCAAGATGGCGGCCGCGTACATCGGCGCCCGGTAACCCCACCAATCCGTAAGGAGGCCGCCCAAAAAGGGGCCTAAAGCCGCGCACAAATTAATGTTAGCTACCAAAATGCCCGCCGCCGTGCCCCGCTCCTCACCGGAGTGTAAAAGCAGCACCAAAGCACCGATATAGAGCGCCGACCACGCACCCGAGAGGAGCAACTGCACCGGAAAAACCTGATAAAAGTGTCCAAGCAACGGATAGAGCAGGAAAACGCCACCTGAAAGGAAAAGACCGAGCCGGAAAAGACCCGGACCGGGGAAGCGCTCCACAAGAACCATCAGCACCACCTGGCCGGCATAGTTCGCCGTGCCCACCAGCCCGATCCAGAACTTGTCAGCACCGAGCTCCCGCAGGAAGAGCGGGAAGATGATCCAGACGGCGGAAGCGCCCACGTGCCGGAGAAAAAAAGGCCAGTAAACGGCCCGGTTGCGCCAGATAACCGGTAGGTAGCGCGGGGCGGTCGTAACCTGCACCGGCTTGAATTCCTTAAGCCGAAGGCTAATCAGGAAGGCTACCGCGGCCGCCAGAAAACTGAGGAAGAAAAGCAAGTGGTACTTTTTAAAGAAGGCAGCGGCAAGCGACCCGGCAATCCAGCCCATCGCCCCGGAAGAGCTAAATTTACCGATGCCCCCCCGGTTTTCATAAGCAAAAACGAGGAGCGCCCCTGTCGTGATTCCAAGCGCGAAACCGACCAGCGTCCGGACCAGCAACAGGCTCACGACGTCCCGCGCGAGCAATTGCCCGAGAAAGGCTAAAGCGCTTAACGCCAGCCCTAAGCGCACGAAGCGCAAGCGTCCGAAAAGATCGGATGAGCGGCCGAAAATAAAGGCCGCCACGAAATAAGCCAGACCACTCGCCGCACCCACCAGTCCCACGTCGAAGTCAGTGCCGCCAAGGTCCTTCATCAGCAGCGGGATAAAGAGGCGGGAGGCCTCAATCGCTAAATTCAAGAGAAAGCCAAGCGTAATGGGGCTTGCAAACCGGTACCCGATTTCCCCTGCCAAAGGCTCCTACCTCTTCCCCGCGTTTTGCGCTTCCGGCCCACGTGAGTCCGGTTCAATGATCCCTGTCGAGACTACTAGCCGCAGGCCTTCTTCTACCGGGATATTAAGGAAAATCACCTCTTCCCGCGGCACAAAAAGCAGAAAACCGGACATCGGCACCGGCACGTGCGGCACCAAAACCTTAACCAACTCCCGACCAACCAGATCCCTGATGAGGCCGTTAGCCTCCCCCACTAAAAAGCCGACGGCCCAAGAGCCCGGGCGAGGAAACTGGACTAGCACCACTTGCCGGAAGACTTGTTTCCGGTTTTCGCTAAAGGTTTCGACAATCTCCTTGGCCGTTCGGTAGATCGAGTTAACCAGCGGAATTTGCAGCATCACTCTCTCCCAGAGGGCCAAAAGCCGGCGGCCAATAACGTTGGTGGCCAGCATCCCGACGAAAATGATAAGCACCGCAGTAACTACAATGCCCAGACCCGGGATCTTATAAGGAGTAAAATGAGCCGGCAACCTTCCTGCAAAACCATCGACAAACCCAAAGATCTTCCAGAGGACAAAGACCGTTGCCGCAGCCGGCAGGATGACAGCGAGTCCGGTTAAGAAATAATTACGCAGATTCCGTTGCATTTTGTCCTTCTTTTTCCCCAAAAATCATTTCTTTCTTTTGCCTAACGGATGTTGCCAAACTTCGCCACCGCCACTTGTTCCTCTCCGCCCGCATTCGCCGGGATACGTTACCACCTACGGAATACTCCTTATCTTCTCTTTTTGTTCCGCTAGGATCGTCTCGTACTGACCGTTAAGCTCGCCCTGAACCCGCAGCCACTCTTCGAGAAAAGCCGGGTGCCGCTCGACATCAACCCGCACCTTAACGCCAAGTTGCCGCTGGAGAACTTCCTGTGCCTGATCGAGCCGCGCCGCAAAGTCTTCTTTTAGGCTAGCATAAGCATGTTCCGAAGCACGCGCGTAATAGTTAAAAAGGTATTCAAGTTCGCTGAAAATCTGCTTGAGCGCCCCCTTGTTCTTTTTTAGGGCCAGCAAACCCTCCATTGCCCGCCGGTTAGTCTCCCGGGTATTTTCATCGGCAGGTAACTGGATATTCTGTAAGAGAGTCTCCTCCATCCCCTTCTTGACGTATCCCCGCACATTCTCTGGATACCGGTTCAACTCACCCAACAAATCGAAGTTTTTCTCCCGGAGAAAGCGTGCCGCCGCCTGACTTCCTTTGGGCTCAAACTCCATGCCGGAAAGGTCAACTTGGTCCAGGTTCATCGCCCGCACTCTTTCCAACGCTTTCTCGTAAGCGCTCTTAATTTTATCCATCGTCTCTTCCCACCCCATGAATTTTTTACCTATTTAGCCAGTAATTTCCTTTGCGACCCAAAGTCACCAGCAACTCACGGTAGCCTAAAGTATTAATCACCTGTTCAGGACCAAGCCAGCCGCGGCGCGCCACCCCTACTCCGAGTTCAAGAAAATCCATTTGGTCAAGAAGGTGGGCATCACTGCCGATAGCAAACTTTACCCCCTTTTCCGCAGCAGCGCGACAGTGAATATCGTTTAAGTCAAGCCGCTTATAGTAAGCGTTAATTTCCAGCAAAGTCCCCGTCGCCGCAGCAGCCTTAAAAATCGCCTCTAAGTCTATAGCATACGCTTCCCGCTCGCCGAGTAGCCTCCCCGTGGGATGCGCGATGGCGTGTACGTACGGATTGTTAATCGCACTCAAAAGCCGCCGGGTTTGCACCTCCCGGCTCTGGCGCAGGCCAGTATGAATAGCCGCCACAACGAAGTCAAGTTCAGCCAACACCTCATCCGGATAATCAAGGCGCCCGTCCATCCCAATCTCGACCTCAGCGCCACAGAGAAGCTTTACATCCCGGCTTTTGGCATTAAAAGCCGCAATCGCCGCCCGTTTCTTCGCCAAGCCCGCCAAATCAAGCCCGCCCGCAACCTTAAGCGACTGCGAGTGGTCACAAACCGCCACCCATTCGTAACCCAGTTGCCGCGCCTTCGCCGCGATCTCCTCCAGGGAAGCCGAACCGTCACTGTACTTCGAATGAACGTGGCAGTCACCTTTGATCTCTCCTACCTCCACTACCAGGGGTAAGCGCCCCTCCAAGGCCACCTCAACCTCCCCCCTGTCCTCCCGCAGCTCCGGCGGGATGTACGGGAGTCCAACCGCCGCTAATACCTCTTCCTCGGTAGCGCCAGCGATCCGGTCCTCCCCGCGGAAGACCCCGTACTCGTTTACCTTGAGCCCCCGCCGAACCCCCAGCTCCCGCACCCGGATGTTGTGCGCCTTAGAACCAGTAAAGTAGCAGAGCGCCGCCCCGTAGCTCTCCTCCGGCACGACGCGCAGATCAACCTGTAAGCCGTCGGCCGTCCTGATGCTGGACTTCGTAGGGCCGCGGGCAATCGCCTCAGCCACTACCGGCAGCCCAATAAAAACGTCCATCACCGCCTCGGGTTCCCGAGACACGGCCAGGATGTCTACGTCACCAACCGTCTCCCGGTAGCGCCGGATGCTTCCGGCTAAACTTACGCGGCTCACCGGCGCCCGCTCGCGAAGCAAAGCAACGATATGCCGGGCTAGAGGCAAGACCAACCCGAGCGGCCGCCGCTCCTGAACCGACCGCAAAAGCCCGATGCCCCGCAGGATATTCGCCTCGGTTTTGGCCTGAATCCCGGGCAGCCCCTTTAGCCTTCCTTCGCGGGCCAGCCGCTCAAGCTGGGCCACGCTCTCAATGCCCAACTCCTCGTAGAGCATCTTGGCGGTTTTCGGCCCCACCCCCGGCACCTGCAAAAGCTCCACCAGGCCCGGCGGCACCTTCTTTTTCAGCTCTTCGTACTTCTGGAGCGTCCCGGTGGACAGGATTTCTTCTATCTTGCGGGCGAGCTCCTTCCCGATGCCGGGAATCTTGGTAAGCTCCCCCCGCGCCGCAATGGCCGCAATATCCTCAGTAAGGTTCTCAATGTTTTGCGCCGCCCGCTGGTAAGCCCGAATCCGGTAAACGTCCTCACCTAAGATCTCCATAATCTCGGCCATTTGCCGGAAGATCGCGCAGACATCGCTATTTTTCACACCGACCACCTTTTATATCATACCAGAAAAAGCGTCCCGGTAGCAAAAAATGGTCCGCAAGCGCGCTTTCCCACCGGCGCAAAATATTAACGGCACACGCGCTATTTGCAAAAGGTGGTTAGGGAAATACCGCCGCCTCCCCGACGCCATAGTGGTGGAAGGGCCGCTGGCCGGCGGACACCTCGGCTTTAAAGAAGAAGAGCTCAGCGACCCGGCATTTGCGCTTGAACGGTTGGTAACGGAAGTAATTGCGGCGGTAAAACCGTTTGCCGCAGAGGGCCAAAGACCCATCCCGGTAATTGCCGCCGGAGGCATTTATACCGGCGCCGACATCTATAAATTTATCCGGCTGGGCGCTGCCGGTGTGCAGATGGCGACCCGGTTTGTGACCACCGATGAATGTGACGCCGCGCCGGCCTTTAAGCAGGCATACATCAACGCGCGCAAAGAAGACCTGGTGATCGCATCGACCCCCAAAACATGGTCGTTCCCCGGATAAAACAAGTTTTTTACGAAGTGGGGGAACTGGATAAGATTAAGGCCCTCGCCCGGCTGTTAAACTTAGAAGACCCGCAGCTCGCCATTATCTTCTGCCGCACTAAGCGCGAAGTGGACACAGTAGCGCTGAAATTAAGGCAGATGGGGTATAACGCCAACGCCCTGCACGGAGACTTCACCCAAGCCCGCAGGAACCAGATTATGGGCAGGTTTAAAAAGGGGACCCTTGATTTTCTCGTGGCGACCGACGTAGCGGCGCGGGGTCTGGATATTAAAAACGTTACCCACGTCATTAACTACAGCATCCCGCAAAACCCCGAACGTTACGTCCACCGGATCGGACGGACCGGGCGGGTGGGCAATACAGGCATAGCCATAACCCTCGTCATCCCGACAGAGTATAAGTATCTGCAGCTGATCGAAAAAGCCGCCAAAATCAGAATTAACCGGGCGAAACTGCCCCCGGCCCAGGAAGCGCTCAAGGGTGGCGAAAAAATCTCTGCCCGCCGGTAATAAGAACAGCTTAAAACTCGAAAACCTCGCCCGCCGGGGCGAAACGGAAGCAGTCGCCAAAGGCTTGGGCTAATTTGGCAGTCACCGGCAAGCCAGTGCAATGGTTAGCCGCCAGAAGTATTAGGTCCAGGCCCTTCAGGTAAGCGATCGTGGCTTCAAGCTGCGCCGGGTCTGCCGGGCCGAGGTGGGTACCGCCCAAGACTGCGGCCACTTTTTCTGCGCCCGTCACCTGCTGGGCGTGCGCGACGATATTGGCAACCCCGGCGTGCGCACAACCAAGGAGCACCACCAGACCCCGCGGGGTCTGGGCAAAGATGCTTAAGTCATCGGTCACCGTATCTGGTATCCGCTCGCCGTCGCGGACGAGGTACATCCGGGGGTCCCCTTTCTCAAAAGTGGTCCTGCGGGGCACTTCCCCGCTCAACCAGAAACCCGGGAATAGCTCGCGGGGCTCGCGTACCCAAACGAACTCTGCCCCTGCCGCTTCAAGTTCTTCCCGCGCGAACGGAACACCCACGTAGCGGTCCCAGGGAGAAGAAACCCGGTGGGGCGCAAAAAGATCGGGGTGCGCGTAAACCGGCACCTTTCGCCCGATAAACTCGAGTACCGCCCGCAGCCCTCCCGTATGGTCACTGTGCCCGTGGCTTAGCACTACCGCATCCACAGCCTTGAGATCGATACCCAGGAGCGCCGCGTTGCTCACGACCGCGCCGCGCTGGCCGGTATCGAAAAGAACCTTCCGTCCTTCGTACTCCACCCAGAGGCTAAGCCCGTGCTCCCCGAAAATCGGCAGCGTCCGCCCCACACTATTTTCAACCAAAACCGTTACCCGCAAAGCCTATTCCTCCTCACCGTAGTGTCCAAAGCCAAAGCAGGATTTCAAAGGTGATCAGCACCACAATTGCCACCTCAAGCACCAGGAAACGGTGGGTTACCAACTCGTCGCTTAACATGGCGTAGTTCCGCTCGATAACCTCCACCTTCCGCTCGATACTCCGGAGCCATTCCTGAACACGGAAAATCTTCAGGGCTGCCGTGTAAACGCGGGCATAGAAGACATCCTCTGTCACTTTAAGCGCGTTCTGAACCCGCTCCGTAATCTCCGTGACCTCGACGACTAACTCCATCATCTTCCGCATGATCTCACGGTACTTGTGGAGGCGGCGGTAGCCACCCCGACCCGCCTCTTCAATCGCATCGTACATCGCGGCCACTTCTCGGTCAAGCACGCTATCATAGTACCTGAGCTCCAAGAGTTGCGCGTTAGCGAACTCAAGGAGGTCGGGAACATCGGTGCTCCCGGCCGGATCACAAACTAGCGCCGCGTCCCACGTAATAATAGCGGTATCGTCACCGTAAGAAAATTGGTTGCGGAGCGTTTCCCGCCTCATCTCCCGGCTCACCACGCCGGGTTCCCCCAAGAGCAAAGGGACCGGATCCCACTCCCGCGGCCAGCTTTGAAAAAAATATACAATAAAGTCCTCCGCAAAACCGGTAAAACCCACCCCCGCTAACGCTGGTTGCAGGGCATGGACAAGCTCATCCCGGTAACTCATAAAGAGAGGCTCAAAATCCCCCACATCGCCAAGCAATACCGATAGTTTCCGGAGATCGTCATAACCAAAACGTTCGGGTAGCAGGAGCCGGACAACTATCGCGAGCACCCCAAAGTCGTACAGCCTGGCACTCGGCACCGCAGAAAACTGCCAATTTCCGACCCGCACCGGGCGCCCCGCAAGCTCCACCGTTAACGGCGGGTTCTTGAACTCAAGAGCCTTTGGGCGTACCCGCGCCAGCCGTAGCCGCGAAACAGGCTTTTCTACCGCAAGTAATTCTTCAGCTTGTAGCAGGTCGATCTCCTGCGCTACATCATAAAGCCGGTAGAGCCATACCGAACCGCACGTCACTTTTCCCACCGCGAAGATACCGGAAAACCCCTGCTCCCGGTAACCATTTCGTCCATATTATTCCTCCCCGTAAGGGTTAACGTACACTATACCGGTGCCGTTAGCTCCACCCTAACCTGCCACGGCACCTAACCGGCTACCCTGCCGTGTTCCCCGCCGTTCCAATTCCCGGTCTATCCGGGCAACAACTGCCGCTTTGGATATCCCCCAGCGGGGCGATAATAGCAGGGCGTCGTCGGTAACGTCCCCTACCACCCGCAGGATCACCATGGCCGGCGAAAGTTCCTCGATGAAGTCGCAGGCTAAAGAGACGTACTCCTCCACGCTCAGGGTCCGAACCTCGCCCCGTAACCACCACGCGGCAAGTGGCGTACCCTTGAAAATCTGCAGGTGGTGCAGCTTGACCCCGTCAACCCCAGTGGCGTTCAGGGCAGCGGCCGTCGCAAGCATGTCCGCTGCCGTCTCCCCCGGCAGCCCTAAAATCACGTGCGCGCCGATATAAATGCTCCGCCCGCGGGTCCGGGCTACCGCATCCACAAAAGTGGCGAAGTTGTGCCCCCGGTTGATCCGCTGGAGTGTCACGTCGTGACAGGATTGCAAGCCGTATTCCACCCAGACCATCCAGCGGTCTGTGTAGCTCTGGAGCAGATCAAGAACCGGGTCGGGAACACAATCGGGCCGCGTGGCAACGGCCAGCCCCACCACCTCAGGGTCAGCAAGCGCTTCCTCGTATACCCGGCGCAGCTCCGCCACCGGCGCGTAGGTATTGGTGTAGGCCTGAAAATAGGCTATATAACGCCCTGGACCCCGCTGGTGTCCTTTAAAGCGGTGTATTTGCTCCGTAATCGTTAGTCCGCATCCGGAAAAGGGACTAAAAGCCGGGTTAAGGCAAAAGACACAGCCTCCCGCACCCACTGTGCCATCACGGTTCGGGCAGCCGAAACCCGCGTCAAGCGGGATTTTCCGCACCGGTCCCCCAAAACGTTCTTTCAAGAAGCGCCGGAACGTATAGTAACGCTTCTCCATTCACGATTTCTCCTTAACCTCCGGGAATACCCGGGACAGGAAGGCGTGCGCAGTAAGGATTTTAACCCCCTGGTATTCACCTACCTGAAGCAGATGCCTGTCTTGAGAGACAATGTAACCGGCCCCGCCGCAGACCGCACACTCAAGTAGGCGGTTATCTGAAGGGTCCTCTTTAATAACCCGCAGGCGAAAATCCGGCTGCACCAACGTCATGTTCTCGCGGGACAGGAGTTTCTGTATCGCCCGTTCGCGCCGGTCAACCGCTTCCTGCGGGCCAAAACGCATCCGGTTGAAGATGTGCAGGTACTCCTCCCGCAAAGCGGGACTTATCAGGACGTCGATTTTACCTTCCAACCAGAGACTTATCAGCCGGCCAGAAGCTTTAACCGGGTTGATAAGTCCCCCCATCACCACGTTGGTATCCACCACGATGCGGGGACGTAAACCGCGGCCCTCTTTTCCCGCCACCGGAACCCCGCTGTAGGGGCGTTCCGAAAGAGCGGCCGGACGGCCCTTGGCACTCGGGACCGCCTTTTTGTGGTAAAATAGGCGTAAAGGGGTGAGCATCCTCTGGATAAGCGCCTTTATACCTTTTGCCTGGCCATCCTTCCGGTCATGATCTGCTCGGGGATGGTCTACTCCGTCCTGGCGCTCTATTTTGCCAATCTCGGCGCCACTACCAGTCAGATCGGGCTGATTTATACCACCGGTGCCCTCACTGGCGCCCTTACCGGGCCGCTCCTCGGCCGTCTTGCCGACCGCTACGGGCGGAAGCCCGTGATCATGGGCGCAATGCTTAGTTTTTTGCTCGTTTTCCTCGCGTACGCCTTTATGCGCCGCATTCAACTCGCCTTTCCGATCCAGGCCGTGGAAGGTGTCGCCTGGGCGGGACTGGGCGCGGCGGCGACGGCGCTGGTTGCGGACCTTGCCCCGCGTAGCCGCCGGGGCTGGGCGATAGGGATATACGACCGTACCTGGTTTCTCGGTTGGATCGTGGGACCCACCTTCGGCGGCCTCGTGGCGGAACACCTCGGCTTTCGCCAAACCTTTCTGATCGCTAGCAGCCTGATTCTGATCGGCTTGGCCATTTTGCTCCTCTGGGTAAAGGAACCGCCCCCTCCCGGAGCAGGCTGACCGAACCCCACCCCGTTCGCCCCTATTCTGCGCGCTTAACGCTTGTTTTTTAGGCATTTGATTCTCCTTTCCAGAAATCACCGCCGAATCGTAAAGTCACTAAACTCGCCGCGCCAATCTTCCCACGTCACCTTTACCTCCGTCACCCGCGCCGCCGGCGAACCTTTGTGGCACCAGGCAACCAGCCGTTCGACAGCCTCCCGTTCTCCCTCAAAAACCGCCTCTACCGAGCCATCCGGCAGATTTCGCACCCAGCCGGTAACACCAGCCGCAACCGCCTCCTGCTGGGTATAACCACGGAAATAAACACCCTGAACTTTTCCCCTCACAATAACGTGTGCCCGTGCTCGCGCCATCTTTTCACCCCCGACTTCTTCGCCTTTCCTGCTGCGGCACGTAGAGTTCCCGCCAAAGCCGGCCCGGCAAAAGCGCCCGCAACCGGACCGCATCGTACCGCCACTTCCCCGTAAAAGGGCTCTTAAGCCAATCACGCGGGTCAACGCGTGGCCGGTCCGCGTAGTGAACAACCCGGCGGGTTTTCAGCCACCGCCGCACTAATTCGTCTTCACCACTATTTACAACCGCTTCCCGAAGCGATAACGCCCTGTCCGTTGCCGGACAACAGAAAAAGGTCTGGCAGACAAAAGGCCGTACCGGGTAGACCCTGCAGGTGCGCGCCTGCCGGTCAAGGAAAATGCAGTAACCGTCCCCGAGGCGGCGCAGGGTGATATCCACAACCGGACCGGTAACAGCAACATGGCCGTAGCGGCTCAAAAAATCGCTTAAAGAAGAACATCTAGTAGCCCCCGACAACAAAAAGGCATCGATAATCGTAAGCGGCGCCCGCTCCGCACAACAGCGGTCGCAACCCCGGCAGGTCCGCGCCTCCGGCCGCCGCACCCGAGTAAGCTCAAGCCCTATAAAGGCATAGTTCAGAGCATCAAGATAATCCTGGACGGTCGCCTTTTTCGCCGTGATAACCAGGTCGTATCCCTGAGCCGCCCCAAAACGTTGTAAGAGCACCTTGACCGCCAACCGGATCCGTTCCCTTCACACACCCCGCTTTAACCTTAAGTATAGCGTAAATGCCAGGGGAACGCTAACCAAAACTTTAGGGGCCGAGCTCGCACCATGATCCCCGTAGGCAGAGAATAGCGTACCGCCCACTCGATCAACTCCCGAGCAGCCGCAAGACCTTCCCGGGACTGCGCCCGGGCCACATACCAATCTGCTAGCCACAGAGTGCAGATAAACCAGGGGTTTCCCGGCACCCGGGCGACATCGTCGCTGCGGCGGAAATAGTAGTCGTTGGCGTACTGCGCCACGCCGTCTACTTCTGTTTTAACCCATAGACCATCGCGAACCGCTTCCATCGTTCGCACCACGCGCGGGTCGGTTGCCGGAAGCACCCCGAACCCCCAAACGCCCCACAGACTTGCATCGAGGGTATAATCCGGCGTCGCCTTCGCCCCGGCTGCCGGGTAAAGACCGCGGATAAACCGGCCCAACTCTTCGCTGTAAAGTTCCGTCAGAATCCCAGTTTTGACCGCCTTCCGGACCCAGTTTTCCCAGTAAATGGCTGTGCGCCGCAAAAGCGTTCCTGGCCCTTCATTCAGGACAAGCGCATTCTTTTCCCAAATCTCGTGGAAGTTTCGGCCCGCTACCACCAAGAAGAAGAGCACTTCCTTTCCCTGTGGCGGGATTTCCGCTGCTAACTCCACCGTGCTGTTAACCGCCCCCTGATCGGTAGGGTTGCTCAGTAGCACCCCGTCTTCGGCATCCGCGCGGCTCCCCTGCCCTCCCGGGAAGCGCTTGCGGATGCTGTACTGCTTAATGCCCTGCCCACCAAAACGCCCGTTCAGGAGAAAATAATAGTCGCGCTTGTAGTGACGAAAAATAAAAACAATTGTCTAAAAATCTTCAGGAAGAGAATGAGAAATAGCTTGACATTTTTATCCCAGTTAGTAAAAATTTATTTGGGTTTTGCAATCATAGTAGCAAGGAAATTTTCGGTAAACTATAAAAATTTTTATTCCGGTTCTTCACGCACTACAACACCGAAAGGCGGAAGCAACCATGAAGATCACTGAAATTATGAATCGTAACGTCCTCACCATCTACCAGGATCAGCCGGTTTCTCAGGCTGTTTACCTGATGGAAAAGCATAAAGTTGGGGGGCTTGTTGTTTTAGCACCAGACGGCACCTTAGCAGGAATTGTAACTTCGCGTGATCTGCGTGGCGTCCCGGTAAGCCAGCCAATTAGCGAAATAATGTCTCGCGATCTTACAGTTATTGACCCCACAACCTCGTTCTGGGAAGCGATGGACATTATGAACCAAGCAGGTGTTGAACGGCTGCCGGTCGTCACTGCTAAAAAACCTATCGGTATTGTTACCAAGATCGATCTTCTCACCACTATTGCCCGCCATACAGATTCCCTCACCGGCCTTTATACCGCTGCCTATCTTCGGGATACGGCGGAACGGCTCTTACAGACGGCGCCAGAGATCTGCATCATTTTTCTTGATATTGATGATTTCGGATTGATCAATAAGCTGCTCGGCCACTCTCAAGGAGACCAGTGCCTCCGGTTGGTAGCTAATCTTTTATGTTGCCAGAGCAAACCCGGACAGGACTTCCCCTGCCGCTACGGTGGCGACGAGTTCGCCGTGGTAAGCACCCGACCCCTGGAAAATGCGGTTAGGTGGGCAAAACAATTAACCGAAGAAGCAGAAAGAAGTTGCAAATCCGTAGCTCTTAGCCTCTCGGCAGGGATAGCCGGCGGTCGGCGCCGGAGTTTCCGCCCCGGGACCAACCCGGCGGACGTGGTGGAAAGCCTAATCAACTTAGCCAGTTTGGCTTCTACGCGCGCTAAGCTTAAACGTTCTAGAATAGAAGTCGCCAGCGGCAAGCCACCGCTTCTGAATTAGTTCCTAGTTACTTAAGTCAAGCCGCAACGTAGCAGCTCCTTTAAGGTAAAGGTGTTTAAGTTCCCGCTGGGATTTTTCCGTATTAACGTGCATTAGCACCCTAAGCACCTTTCCCGTGGCCCCAGGCACATCGATTTCCTGCGCGCAAAGAAGAGGTACGTACCGCCAGCCTAATTCCCTTGCCGCCAAAGCAGGAAACTCTGCGTTCAAGTCCGGTGTCAGGGTAAAAAAGATACTTGCAATATCCTCGATCTCAATTCCGTTCTCCCGAACAAGCGCTAAAAGCAACTCTTTGGTAGCCGCAATGATTTCCTCCCGCGTATTTCCCGCGACGGTGATCGCTCCCCTTATCCCGCGAACGCGAATTGGCCTGCACACTCCCTTCACGAAATTTCAGCGCCCGTTATACTTGCGCTCCAGGGCAACCCGGTAACGCGCGAGTTCTTCGCCGATCCGAAAAAAGAACCGCTCCATCTCGTACCTGCTGAGCACCACATTTTCCGGCTCGAGGATCTCGATTTTTCTGAATTCCTCGCGAAAGACCAGCCGCACCAGATCATCCATACCTTCCGCTACCACCGTTAACTCTAGCGGCGCGAAGGCAACCTCCGCCCCCGTAACCTCATCGGTAACGGTGTACACTTCCCAGGACATGTTGATATCCTCAATGCGTATCCCCTGCAGCGGTACGTTTCGGAAAAGCGCAGCCTGTTGCTCCCGCGTATCCTCTGCCGCCTTCTCTGTCGTCTTACCGCCAAACAGAAACCGCCCCCGTTTGCTTACCCCGCGAAAATCGAGGCGGATGCGCGCCCGAATAATCTCTCTTTCCAACAGGTCGATCCCTGTAAGGCTTTTGACCAATACGAATTCCCCCTTACACCCTATAATAACAATCCATTCGCGCTAAGCCAGCAAATTCCTCCCTGCCGCGCCTTTACCCGCCTCACTCTACCAAAATTTGTCCAGAAGACCAAGTCATAGAGAATACTAACTGCCCGTGCCCCCAACTACCTTTATTCTTTGACTTTGCTTCTTGTCTCGGAACCCGGACCGAGGCCAACCGCTTCCCTTAGCGCCGCCACCTCATCTTCGCTCAGGTACCGGTAGGCACCGGGACGCAGCCCTTCCAAACGCAACCGGCCGATACCAACCCTCTTAAGACGCAGCACCGGGTAGCCTACTGTCGCACACATACGCCGTATCTGCCGCTTGCGTCCTTCCCGCAGCGTAATCTGCAAAAGCGTGCGCCGTGGCAGCCTGCGGAGCACTGTCACCTCCGCTGGCTGCGTCGGACCGTCTTCCAAGAGCACTCCCTCGCGGAGCTGCCGGACGGCCTTTTCCCCAACAGCACCCGCAACCCATACGTGATAGATCTTCAGCACCTTATACCGGGGATGAATCAGGCGGTTGGCTAACTCGCCGTCGTTAGTGAGGAGAAGCAACCCTTCGCTCTCGTAGTCGAGCCGCCCTACCGGATAGACCCGCTCCGGGACCGCCCGCAGAAAATCGCTTACTTTGGGCCGTCCCTGGGGGTCGTAAAGTGTGGTAACAACGCCCACCGGTTTGT
Source organism: Thermodesulfitimonas sp. (assembly GCF_052743955.1). NCBI lineage: Bacteria > Bacillati > Bacillota > Clostridia > Thermoanaerobacterales > Thermoanaerobacteraceae > Thermodesulfitimonas > Thermodesulfitimonas sp. Next base: position 6,825 of record NZ_JBRAIN010000012.1, on the reverse strand, counting down.
AAAAAGCGAGATAAACGCGCCTCTTCTCAAGAAGCCGCTTCAAATAAACCGGCTTGCCGTCGATCTCCACCACGTCCCGCGCCGGGTCGATCTTCACCCCGGGCCGCGCCACGAGCCGCCCGTTAACCTTTATCCGTCCCGCCCTGATCAGCATTTCAGCCCGCCGCCGCGAAGCCACCCCTGCCCGGGCCAAAAGCTTATGCAATCTCTCTTCCGCCAAAATGCCATCACCCGGGAAATATTATACCCGTAACGGCGAGAACGGGCTACCTCTTCGCCGCCAAGGACGCCCCCTTTCAGCCCAAAACCCTGTTAAGCTAAGGCTCCCTTTTTGCTGGCGCCACAGACCTTTCTGCCCTACCGGAAAAAGAGCCGCACGAAGAAGACCGAAGCCAAAAAAGTAGTGAAGTCGGCCAAAAGGCCGGTTACAGGGGCGTAACGGTACTTTTTCACCCCGACCGAGCCAAAGTGAAGGCTGAGCACGTAAAAGGTCGTGTCGCTCGAACCCTGCATCGTCGAGACCAGCCGGCCCAGCAATGCTGTCCGGTCCGTGGGTGCGGATAATATCCGTGGCGATGCCGAGGGCCGCGCCACCCGAGAGCGGCCGCATAACCGCGTGGGGTAAAACTTCCGGCGGGATGCCTAGCGGTATGAGGACCGGCGCCAGCAGGTGCGCCATCCCCGCCATCGCTCCCGAGGCGCGGAAGACGCCCACCGCCACCAGCATCGCCACCAGGTAGGGGATCGTTTTCACCGCCACCGCGAACCCCTCCTGCGCCCCGTCAACAAAGGCTTCGTAAACCGGCACGCGGCGGCAAAAAGCAGCCACCAGCACCAAAAGCAAGAGGCCAGGGATTACCCATTCCGCCGTCACAGTTATAAAACCGATCATTCAGGCCGCCTCCCGGAACCGCTTATTTGGCCTGCGCCTACTTACTTTTTCGTATAAAACCGCCGCAGCACTGCATCGGCAAGCACCGCCCCCGTCATCCCGCAGGCCGTTGATAAAATCGTGGTGCCGATAATTGCCGCCGGCTCACGTGAGCCGTAAAGTGCCCGGATACCAATTACCGTAGTGGGGACCAGCGTGAGGCAGGCAGTGTTGAGTGCTAGGAAGGTGCACATCGCTGGCGTGGCCTCCTCCGGGTGCGGGTTCAGTTTCTGCATCTCCCGCATAGCCGCAAGCCCCGCGGGTGTCGCGGCATTGTCCAGTCCCAGGATGTTTGCGGCAAGGTTCAAAATGATTGCGCCGACGGCCGGGTGGTTAGGCGGCAGCCCCGGAAAGAGCAAACGGACCAGCGGCCGCACCAAGCGAGACAAAAACGCGACCAAGCCCGCCGCTTCCGCCACCCGCATTACCCCGAGCCAGAAGGTGGTGATGGCGATTAAACCAAAGGAGGTATCCACCGCTGTTTTCGCTCCTTCAAGGACCGCCGCGGTGACCGCCTCGGCCCTGCCCTTAATCATCGCCATGATAACGCCAGAAAGCATGAGGAAAAGCCATAAAAGATTAACCACCAGCGCACCCTCCAGAACCCGGAGCTAGTCCCGCACCTCCGGCAGGCCCATCATCTAAAGCTTATTTCCCCGGAGGTAGCGTTTAGAAGCACGCGCAAAAGGGATGCCGTCTCACTTTACCCACAATAGTCCTTAATCTCTCAATGACCGGTGTAAGACCTCTTGACTTTTTATCCTGGCATTTTTACAATTATAATGAACATATGCTCATAACAAGCGAAGGAGGTGAGCTTCATGCCCTGGGGATACGGCTACGGCTTCGGCCGGGGATTTGGCTTCGGTCGCTGGCACGCGGCACCCTGGTGCCGGCGGCGGTTCTGGGGAGTGCCCTACTGGTACGGCTTCCCCGCGGAGAAAGAATTCTTAAAAAACGAAGCCTCTTTCCTGCGGCAGCAACTTGAGGCCATCGAAAAGCGGCTGCAAGAGCTACAAAAGCAGGAGTAACAGAACGAAGGGGCTGCCCGCAAAAGGCAGCTCCGCCAATTTTTCCGGAAGCAAAAACCACCGGTTTGCAGGCGGCCTTAAACCGCCGGCAGCAAGCAGCTAGAGCAGCGCCAGTGCCCCCTCCCAGATATCCCGCAGCGCCTTCCCAGCCGCGCCGGCCGTCGCTTCCGTTATCGGTTGGTGCGCCAACTGGGCTTTTACAACCGCGCGGGCAAAAGGGATGCGCCCGAGAAAAGCGGCACCGGCGTCATGACAGTACGCCTCAATCGCTGCGCTCATTTCCAGGTCGACATCGGCCTTATTCACACAGACGCCGACCTGCACCCCGAAATGGCGCGCTAGCTTCAGGACACGGGTAAGATCATGCTTACCTGCAGCCGTAGGTTCGGTTACCAGCACGGCCAGATCGGCACCCGAAAGAGAGGCGATGACCGGGCACCCAATCCCCGGTGGGCCGTCTATAAGCAGATACTTCCGCCCCGTTTCCCGCGCCAGGTAGCGCGCCCTTTCTTTCACCCGCACTACCAATTTGCCACTGTTCTCCTGCCCGACACCTAATTCCGCATAAACAAAAGGGCCGTAGGGAGTGGTAGCGGTGTAAAGGTGGCCGCTCAACCGCTCCGCCAGCGTGATTGCCCCTGCCGGGCAAAGATGGTAGCAGACCGCGCAACCCTCGCAGACGGTCTCGTCCACCACCCCGTCTTCAATGGCGTCAAAGCGGCACCGCTCGGTGCACATCCCGCAGTGGGTGCACTTTTCTTGGTTTACCACCGGTAACCGCCCGCCGTAAAACGGCTCCTTGGTTAAAACGGTCGGACTGAGCAGCAAATGGAGGTTAGCCACGTCGACATCCGCATCAGCCAGCACCAGATCCTTCCCCAGCGCCGCGAAAGCACCCGTCAGAGTGGTCTTTCCAGTACCCCCCTTACCGCTGAGCACCACGATCTCGCGCACGGGCAACTACCCCCTCAATCTTCCGCCAGAGCGCGCGAAAGACCCCCCGCCAGGCTGGCAGGCGCTCCGTAAAAGGTACCCCGGCCGCACCGGCGCGGGCAATTTCCAGATCAAAAGGAATCTCTGCCAGCACCGGTATGCCGCGCTCCCGGCAGAAATCCCGCACCTCACTATCGCCCAGATCAGCCCTGTTAATCACCACACCGCAGGCGATACCTAAAAGATCCAGCATGGCCGCCACCACTTCCAAATCGTGGCGGCCAAAGGGCGTGGGTTCGGTCACCACGAGGCCGAAGTCCGCGCCCCGTACCGCCTGAACCACCGGACAGGACGCACCGGGCGGGCAGTCGATGATAGTATGGGCTGTCCCCCACTCCCGCCGGCGGAGCGCCTTGATCAAAGGCGAAACCAGCGCTTCACCCACCCGGAGCCTTCCGCCGCCAAAGATGTTCTTGCCTACTCTCCCCTCCGTAATAACGCCGATCTCCCTTTGCCCTTCCGTCAGCGCACCGGTAGGACAAAAGTAGGTGCACCCGCCGCAGCCGTGGCACATTTCCGCGAATACCAAAACCGCGTCACCGACTAAAGCGAGAGCATTGTACGCGCACACCTCTACGCACCGGCCGCAACTGTTGCACTTGCCCTCCTGAAAAACGGGGACCGGCAGGTAAACCGGCGTAGTCTTACTGATTTCCGGATGCAACAGGAGGTGCGCGTTTGGCTCCTCTACATCGCAGTCAAGGAGGCAGAGTTCCTCGTCCAAAGATAGCGCGAGGTTAACCGCAACCGTAGTTTTGCCTGTGCCCCCCTTACCGCTGAGAACGGCCACGATCACCGGTTATGGCCCCCGCAACCGCCGCCGCAGCGTCCGTGGCCATGCTCCTCCGTGCCGTGATCGCAAAGCGACGGCCCGGTAGCTAGCCTGCCCGCAAGGAAAGCATCCAGCGCTTTATCCACCCTTCCCCGCACGCCGACTAACGGCACGACACCGCGCGCCAGAAAAAGCTCCTGCGCTCGGGCGCCGATGCCTCCCGCGATAATGTGGGTTACGCCTAAATCGGCAAGGTAACCGGGTAGAAACCCGGGCTGGTGCCCTGGATTCGGGATAACCGTCTTCGCCTTTACCTGACCGTCAGCAATCTCCGCCAGCGTAAATGCGGGGCAGTGGCCAAAATGCTGCGCCACGTAGCCGTTTTCCGTTGCCACCGCTACCTTCACCTTACTCCCCTCCTTTCCGCAGGCTCATCTGCCGCCCGCGCCCCATACCCATACCCGGACGCGGCACTGGTTCATCCCGGACCTCTTTCAGAGCGCCCTTTTCGTAAGCGGCCACCGCTTCTTTAACCGTGCCGCGGGCACCGGTAAAACACCGGATTCCCGCCGCCTGTAAAACCCGGTAGGCGTTGGGACCGAGACTTCCCGTAACCACTACGTTGACCCCCTGGTCTACCACCGCCTGGGCCGCTTGAATGCCAGCCCCGCCACCTACCCCACTGGCAGGGTTCGCCATCGCCTGCCAGGATTGGGCCGCCGCATCGTAAATAACAAAGTAAGCGCAGCGCCCGAAATGCCCGTCTACCGCCGCCTCCGGTCGCGCTGCCGTAGCCGACACCGCAATTTTCATACCGTCACCTCCTAACTCAGGACGTTATCGTCTTCAATAATGGGCCGCTGGTGATTAATTATAGGCCATTTTTGAGCATATGTCAATTACTTAGATAGGAGGTTTCGGAGTGGGAGTTTCACCTCAGCCGATAATTTGCTCGTCCGGATTCAGAAGAAAATCTGGCTGCCCGGCAGGTATAGAATAGCGATCCCGCCTCTTTAAGATGAACACCAGCGTGGCAGACGAAGCAGAGTATAAATCTTAAACCGCAGGCAGTTGGGGGTCGTAGATGAAGTACTGGTTGCGCCCCGAGTGCTTGGCACCGTAAAGCACGGCATCCGCTACCGCGAGGATCTCCTCCACCGAGTCCCCGTGTTGCGGGAAAGAGGCAATCCCGACGGAAATGGTAAAAGGAGGGTTAGCGTTCTGCGCCACAGCAGCGATAACGCGCTCGGCCACGCTTGCAGCTTCCTGAGCGTCAGTCTGCGGGAGCAGAACCGCAAACTCGTCCCCACCATAGCGCCCGATAACGTCATTTTGGCGCAGGTTCGCCTTCGCCAGGATAACCACCTGCTGCAGGCACTGGTCACCCACCTGATGCCCAAGGGTATCGTTTATCTTCTTGAAGCCGTCGATGTCCATCATCAGCACACTGAAAGGCCGCCGGATAACCTTCGCCTGGAGCAGCACCTCCTGAGCCTTTTGGAGAAAATAGCGCCGGTTAAGCGCCCCGGTTAGGTAGTCGGTTGTTGCCGCCCTCCGCAACCGTTCGTTCACTGCCCACAGATCAGCCGTCCGCAGGGAAACAAGGGTATCGAGGTTTTCGTTGACCCAGCGCAGGTTCCCCTGCACCTGCAGCAGGCGGAGAAAAGGCTCCTTAACGGCCACCAGGAAAACCGTGTGAAAAAGGAGAAAAACACAATCAGCTTATAGATAATGGGCTAAGTAGTTAAAGAACTCGCTGCCGTGAAGGGCCAGAAGAGACGAGACAGTGCTCGCCAAGAATACCCCGGTCACCCGCACCATCATAACGTAAAGCAATTCCCCGCTCCGGAAGTACTTCCAAAATATAATGTAAGATTGCACCCCCCGTTAGCAAAGCCGCTATGAACTCTAAATTTCCGGCCGTACTAAGCAAGTTGGTTGTTCCGAAACTAATAGAACCTGAAACAGAACCGAATTTAAGAACTATAGTACTAAAAGCAGCTGCCGCCACCAGACCTAATACTAGCAATAAATAACGGAGCGCAGGAGTCGTCCGCCGCGTTTCCCGGATCATCCCGCCACAAAACAACCCTACCGCAGCGAAAAGGCGTCCCCCCACCCAGAAAAGGATGGCCTTAACGCTGCTCTTCGCCGCAACAAAGTCCGGCAAGGCAGAAATAGAAAACGCGTAAGAAAGCTCAAAAACGGCCACGCCGAGAAAAAAGACGCCGAGTACATAGTGTTCCAGTCGTTCACTCCATTGTACTGCGTACCAAAGTACTAAAAAGACACCGAGAGATAAAGCCGTCGTCAAAACTTCACCCGCCAAATGAAGCAGCATCTCCGGCAGCCGGTCATGAACTGCATAAATGCCGGTTCCGAAAAGTGTAACTACAGCGTAGAAAAGGCAAAAGTAAAGAAATTCTTTTCTTGTAGCCTACACGCGCATCCTTTCCAGAAGTCACGGAACCTTTTCTTTACGTTTTTCGACACTTATTGGCAAACTCCTTCCGTGGCGCGTAGGCAGCTACCAGAAAGAAACAGCAGCACCGCAACGCCGCACCAGGAAAAGTAAAGGGGAGCGTGCCCCGCAGTTGTGTGCGGCCGCTCCCCTGCGAATTCTTAAACCCTAGACTTCTACTGCTGGCCGGCCTTCCGCTGCTTTAGCGTCTCAATCTTTTCCAGTACCTGGGGGTAAGCTCTAATAGACGCTCCGCAAAGTGATTTCCCTCAACGGGAATCAGCCGGCTATTTTCCCCTTTTACTGTTAAAAAACCGACCGGCTGGACCGAAACGCCAGCCCCACTTCCCCCGCCGAAAGGCACCTCCGCGTTCGCTTGACCACCCTGCTCACCGGGAAAGGCGCTCCCACCCGCGGCAAAACCACAGGTAACCCGGGAAACTGGGATGATGATGGTGCCGTCCGGCGTCTCCACCGGGTCCCCTACCACCGTATTAACATCGACAATGCTCCGGATATTTTCCATCGCCGTTTTCATTAGGCCTTCAATCGGGTGCTCCAAAGAGTTCACCTCGCGCAAAGTTTGGCCTTGTCCCATTTCGGGTGGCACTCACGTTGACCACGCCGTTTTCAGGGA
>NZ_JBRAIN010000011.1:0-23962 GCF_052743955.1 Thermodesulfitimonas sp. | reverse complement strand
TATTATCAGCAACCCTTGTATCAGCAACCCTTGAAAGGTCTGGTGGGGACAGATGGAATTTGAGGGGGCGGTGGGGAGTATAAGCCGGGGCTTTCTCACCTTTAGCCTGACGGCAGAGCGGATCAGGGTTTACTGGGTCTGGAGCAACCGGGAGACGTGCCCCTACTGCCGCCGGGAGAAGGTGGTGCAGGACCTCGTGGACCGGGAAATTACCTCGCCGGAGGAAAAAAGAAAGGTGGCAGAGTTTTTGGCCCGGATGGTGGCCTGGTTACGGGATGTCGACGAGCGCGACTTTTACCGGACCCTCTGGCAGCGGGGCACCTCTTGGTCGCTGATGGTCTGGGCGGACCAGGTTTGTCTTTGGGCTCGGGGGGAGGATGTCTATCCGCCCTGGTGGGATGAGGTCTGGGCGTCAGTTAGGGAGTTTACCGGTGACCTTTCCGGCACGGTGGTTCCCGGGAGATAAAAAGCGAGGACCCCCTCGCGGGAACCCTCGCTTAACAAACGGCGGTGCTGGCGCTTCTCCCGGCGTTGGGGGGAACTTCAGACGGCGACGACCTCTTTGACCTCGGGAACGGCCTGTTTGAGGGTCCGCTCGATGCCCTGTTTCAGGGTCATGGTGGCCATCGGGCAGCCACCGCACGCCCCCTTCAGGCGCACCTTGACGACGCCTTCTTCGACCGCGACTAACTCAACGTCCCCACCGTCCCGCTGCAAGTAAGGCCGGATCTGCGCGAGCACGGCTTCAACTTTCTCTTTCATCGATCTTGAGCCTCCTCCGCGCAAAATTTCTGTTTGCAGGCTTGTCTTCCAGCACCGGGAAGGGAATTATTCCGTGGTGAGCTCATCCACTTCCTCGGCACCGTGTTCGAGTTCTTCGGCCTGCTCCTCATCGAAATCGAGGAGGAGGGCCTGGAACTCCCCTACATGCGTTTTTTCTTCACGGGCGACATCGAGAAGCACCGCTCGTAGATTCTCGTCGGTGGCCATTGCCGCGAGTTGCTCGTAAAGGTTGATGGCGTCAAGTTCGGCGATGATGGCCGCCCGCAGGATCTCCCGGTCAAGGTCCTCAGGATCTATTTTCGTAAGGTCGATCGGAATACGGGACAACATGGTTCTCATCTCCTTTCGCTGGGTGGACCGGCTGGGTAAGCCTGGCCCAGTACTACCCACCAGCCGCGGTACACCATCCGCAGAACGGTGATAGCGGCGCCTTTATGGCGAAGGTCTCACCTCCCCGTCGGTGGATTTTGCCCGGTGCGCGGGGGAGCCTCAAGCGCATCCAGCGCGGCATTCGCGGCCCGGTCGGCCAGGCGGTTTTCCTCCCGCGGGATATGGGTAACGCTTACTTTAAGCGCGGGGCACGCACCGAGGATTTCCTTCACCCGCGCGGCGATGGCTTTAAGCTCCGGATCCTTGATCCTAAAATGCCCGTTAAATTGTTTCACTACAAGTTCCGAATCGGAACGGATCACCGCTTCGACCGGGCCGTTTTTCTGGGTGAGATGTACCAGAGTTTTAACCGCTCCCTCGAGGGCCAGCCACTCCGCGACGTTGTTGGTCGTAACGCCAAGGGGCTTACTTTTAGTCAGAAGGACCCGGCCGGAGGCATCCTGCAGGATCATGGCGGCGGCGGCAGGACCCGGGTTGCCGCGGCTGGCACCGTCGATATTAATGAAATAGCGCGTCCGGGAGCGCATCTTAGCGAGTGGCTGCACGCCGTTCCAACTGGTAAACCCAGGCGATGACCGCGGCCACCGCCTCGTAAAGGGTGGGTGGTATTTCACGGCCCAGCCCGAGCCCGGTGAGCGTAAAGGCGAGCTCCGGGTCGTGGTAAACCGGAACGCCGTGCTCAACGGCAACCTTCTCGATCAGCGCAGCCAGTTCCCCCCGGCCGGCAGCGACTACCCGGGGGGCCGCATCTTTTTCAGGGTCGTAAGCGAGGGCGGCGGCGGCTTTCAGCTTCTCCTCCATTTGGGTGCCTCCTCAGACTATCGCGTTCACCGGGCGGTATCCGGTCGTTTCCGGGTCCTGTAGCGCATCGAAAACCGTCCGGACCGGACGGGTGCTGACGGAGGCGCTGGCGACCCGGTAGCCCAGCTCCCCAAGCCTTGTTTTCAGTATTTCCAGCGCCTCCATGGCTATAGCGGCCCACTCCTGGCTTACGGCCACCCGCAGGGTGTAACCGCCGGCGTCCTCTATCAGGCAGATCCAGGTTTCCCCCAAGACGGGTGAGCTTACCTGCACGATAATCCCTGCCAACAGGCTGTTTTCGGAGCTGCCACCGTCTTTCTCTACGAGGAAGGCTTCCCCGGAGCCTTCTGGCCCCCAGAAGGTGAAAAAGCGGAGCAGGTCGGCACCGGGTGTGAGGGGTCGGGCGGCATTGAGGAGTTCCTGGCCGGCGGCGAGTTCTCTGGTAGGTTCCCTGGCCGTCCGGCTGCGTACCAGGTAGTCTGCCGCCAGACGTAGCTTCGCGGCGTCTTCCCGGAGGTCGAGATTTTCGAGATAAAGTCTAGCCGCCCAGAAGGCATCGCGCTCCTCCTCGGGGAAGGCGTGCCCTTCGGCGAGCAGCCGCAAGATAAACCGGCGCTCTAGGGGTAGACGGTATTTGAGCATTTCGCGGAGCAGGTTTACCGTATCCCTATCCGGCGGGAGTTCGAGGAGGCGGGCCAGGTCCTCGGGCGTCATCTCTTCCGTAAGGGCGTTACTTATCCGGCGCAGGTGAAGGGTTTCGCCCGTGATCGCTTCGACCAGCGCCCAGAAGGTGGCCGGCGCTGCGGGCAACTCACCCCGGGCGTTAAAGGTCTGGCCCGCGATACGGACCACGGCCCCCGGTCCGGTAACGGATACCGTTTCCACCATGACCATTTGCCCTGGTCGGAGGTACCAGGGGGGGCGCCAGGAAAGGCCTGGTGGAAACGCAACCCGGCTGATGCTGCCGATTCCCATCACCGCCACCTTCGCTTTATTTAGGGCCCTGGGAACCCTGTGTTTTTTATATTTTACCACGTCCCTGGCTCCGGCGGTAGTTGCCAGGAGCGGAAGAGATATACTCTTTTGCGGCGCAGCGAGACCGTTTGGGTGCGGTTAGGGGGCTGGCTCTAGTAATGAAAAAATCTCTGTGACCGCCGGTGACTCTTGACAAGCGGCGACCTTTCCAGGGACAATGAAGCTGTATTTATCTTCCGGCGCGGGGTGGTGCGGTGATGGGCCTGCGGATCGGGTGGTTTTCGACGGGGCGGGATGCGGCGGCCCGCGAGCTATTGGCGATGGCGGTGGCGGGGATCACCTCCGGGGAGCTGCCGCTGGCAATCGCCTTTGTCTTCTGTAACCGGGAAGAGGGAGAAGACCCGGCGAGCGATGCCTTTATCAAGCAGGTCCGCAGCTACGGTCTGCCGTTAATTACTTTTTCTGCCGCGCGTTTCCAACCGGACCTGCGCCGGCGGGGGATGGCTGGCGACGAAGCGGCGCGCTGCCGGTGGCGCGAGGATTACCATTTAAAGGTGCTGGAGTTGATCGCCCCTTATGAGGTGGCGTTTTCTTTTTTGGCTGGCTACATGCTGATTGTGGGTGCCGCGATGTGCCGGCGCCATACGATGCTTAACCTGCACCCGGCCCTTCCCGATGGGCCCAAAGGCACCTGGCAGGAGGTCATCTGGCAGTTAATTGCGCAACGGGCGCAGGAAGCGGGCGCCATGATTCATTTGGTAACGCCCGAACTGGACGCCGGCCCGCCGGTGAGCTACTGCCGGTTTTCCTTAGCCACACCACTTTTTGCACCGCTCTGGGCGGAGATGGAGGAAAAACTGCGTGCCACCTCGCTTGAGGCGGTTCAAGCGGCAGAGGGCGAGCAAAACGCTCTTTTTCAAGCGATTCGCCGGGAAGAATTTGCCCGGGAGCTACCGCTCATCTGGCTCACGCTCCAAAAGCTTGCCGTCGGGGCGGTCCGCGTGGCGGATGGGCAGGTCTTTGTAGGCGGGGTGCCTTCTGCGGGGATCGATCTCAGCGCCGAGGTGGACCGGCTGCTTCCCTTCCCCCAGCGGAAGTAAAGGGCGGAGGCAACGCTGATTGAAGGTGGGCGCGGAAATGTCTTGCTTAATCGCTTTTGATCTAGAAGGGCCGCTTTCTCCCCAGGACAATGCCTACGAGGTAATCGGGCGCGTGCCGCGGGGGCACGCGCTTTTCGAGCGGTTGAGCCGCTACGACGACCTGCTCACCCTTGCGGGCCGGGAAGGCTACGAACCGGGCGACACTTTAAAGCTTCTCGTCCCCTTTCTGCTTGCTAACGGGCTGACGGAAGCCGACATTCGGGAGGTTTCGGCGGGGGCGGCGCTGGTACCGGGGGCCGTAGAAACGGTGGCAGTGCTTCGCGAGCGGGGCCTGCCCGTGGTGGTCATCTCGACCAGTTACTGCCAGCACGCTCACGCCATCGCGGCGCGCCTCGGGATACCTACCGCCCAGGTTGCCTGCACCCAGCTGCCGCTGGATACGATGGGGGAGGAACTGGACGCCGCAGACCGGACCTTCATCCTGGAGGTGCAGGAAGAGCTTCTCGCGCTTCCGCTCGCGGCAGAGGAGGAGCTTGGCGCCCGCTGCGACCGTTTCTTCTGGACAGAACTGCCGCGGCGTCCGGTGGGACGGTTGATGGCGGCGGTCGAGGTGGTCGGCGGGGCGCGGAAGACCGCGGCGTTGACCCGTTTTGCGGGTATGTTCGGCGTGCCGCTGGAGCGGGCGGTGGTGGTGGGCGATAGCATTACCGATTTTAAGATGCTCGCGCTGGCGGAGGAAGCGGGGGGCTTGGCGATAGTTTTTAACGGGAACGAGTACGCCTTGCCCTACGGGAGCTGCGGGGTGGCGGCCAGGGAGTTGCGGGCGGTTCTTCCCCTGATCGAGGCTTTCCTCGAAGGGGGGCGCGGCCTGGTCCGGGAACGGGTTACGGCGCTGGCGGGTTGCTGCGGTGCAGCGGGCCCGGTTTACCACTGGCTGGCGGGAAACACGGCGCTAGAGACGGTTCTCCCCTTCCACAAGAAGTTCCGCCGGCTCCTGCGCGGGGAAGCCGCTAAACTCGGCTGAGGGAAAGATGCGGGTCTTAGGCTGCGGCGCGCTGAACGTCGATTATCTTTTTGCGGCCGACTCCCTGGTTACGGACGGGGAGACCTTCTGTTACGCCGCGGAACGGCAGCCGGGTGGCTCGGCGGCCAACACCATTTACGCGTTAGCGCGGCTTGGCGTTGCCTGCCGTTTCGCGGGCGTGACCGGCGACGATCCCGATGGACTGCTAGCCCGGGAGTCGCTGGCCGCCGTCGGGGTGGATACAGGGAGCATCACGGTGAAACCAGGGGCGACGACCGGCCGCGTCTTCTGTTTTGTGGATAAAGCTGGGCACCGGGCGCTTTACGTTTGCCCCGGTGTGAATGGCGAACTCACCACCGCGGACCTGCGGCGCGGCCTTGACGCTACCGTTACCTGGGTGCACACGTCTTCGTTCGTGGGCGATGCCGCTTTTACAGCCCACCGGGACTTCGTTGCTGCTCTGCCCCCCGGTACCGGTTTTAGTTTTGCTCCCGGGATGATTTATAGCGCCCGGGGTCTTACCGCGCTCCGCCCTTTCCTCGCCCGGTGCGTCCTGCTCTTTTTAACGGTCGCCGAACTCCAGATGCTGACCGGCCAGGCGGAACCTCTGGCCGGGGCAAGCCGGCTCCTCGCTGCCGGAGTGGAAACCGTCGTGGTGACGTGCGGCGGGGAGGGGAGCCTCCAGGTGGCGTCCGGCTGGCACCACGCGGAACCGGCGATCGGGGTGACGGTGCGCGACACCACCGGTGCCGGAGATGCCTTCGCCGCCGGCTTTATCTTCGGGCGCCTGCAGGGCTTCACCCCCGTGGCGGCGCAGCGCTTCGCTACGGTCGTCGCCTCCTTTGCGGTAGAAGGGTGGGGGGCGCGGGCTAGCCTCCCCTCTTTTGCGGCGGCAAAGGAGCGCTACGAAAAGGTTTACGGCGTGCCGCTACCTTAAAGTTTCGCAGAGCAGCTCTTGCCGCCGCTGCGGGTCCCGGCAAAGAACGAACGCCCAGCGGCCGAACGCGCCGTGGCGGTTCACCGCCCGCACCCAGCGGTCCGCGCATCCGCGCCTTGAGGTAATACCCCCGCCGGCCGGCGACCCTCCCTCAGCACGGGCTGCCCTTCCTCGTAAACCTAAACCTTGCCATTTTTCCTGCCGGAAACCTTAGCGGTGTCAACCGTTTCGCCTCATCCGGCATGGATGTCGATCCGGATGCTCGCGTCAGTTACGTAAATCGACGGAAAAACCGCCATACTACTCGGCCCCCTCCCGCTCAGGATTCGGCCAGGGATTTGGCGCGCCCACCCAACAAGAGCTGGCATTTTCTTGACAAAGAGGCGGTGGATGGGCTATGGTTGTAGTTGGAATTTAGCCGAAGGGAAGGGTTCGATGGGACAGCTGGTAGCGGGGAAAAAGGCGCTGATCTTAGGGGTGGCCAATAAGCGGTCGATCGCCTGGGGGATCGCCCAGGCGCTCCACCGGGAGGGCGCCTCCCTCTGGTTTAATTACCAGAACGAACGGGTGAAGGATTATGTGGCGGAGCTGGTCGCCGGGCTTGGCGGGGATATACCCCTCACTGAGTGCGACGTGATGAAGCCGGAGCAGGTGGACGCGCTTTTTGAGGCGGTGGCAGCCCGTTGGGGTAGCCTCGATATTTTGGTGCACTCCCTCGCCTTTGCACCGCGGGAGGCGCTTGAAGGGGAATTCTACACGACCACCCTCGAGCAGTGGAACACGACGCTCGCCATCAGCGCGTACTCGCTGGTCCTGTGCGCCCAGCAGGCGAAACCCTTGATGGAAAAGGCGGGCGGCGGGAGCATCATCACGCTCACCTATCTCGGCTCCGAACGGGCGGTGAAGAGTTATAACGTGATGGGCGTGGCCAAGGCGGCCCTCGAGGCTTCGGTCCGTTACCTCGCGGCAGATCTTGGGCCTGCCAACATCAGGGTCAACGCCATCTCGGCCGGCCCCGTCAAGACGCTGGCGGCTAAGGGGGTATCCGGTTTTTCGTCGATTTTAAAGGTGGTGGAGGAAAAGGCGCCGCTGCGCCGCAACGTGACGCAGGTGGAGATAGGTAACGCGGCGCTCTTCCTCGCCTCGGATTTGGCCAGCGGTATCACCGGGGAAGTGATCTTTGTCGACTGCGGCTACCACATCGTCGGCGTCTGAGGATAATTGACATGTCGTGCTGGCTTTTGGTAAAATAAAAGCGTTCGACGGAGGCAAAATGCTCTGTGGCCCAGGCGAGGCGGGTGAAACGGCTCGCTTGGGTTTTTAAGTTTTTGTCCGCACGAGGTGGTGAAGCCCCGCATGGTCGGTATCGTTATCGGCAGCGACTCGGACTTGCCAGTGGTGAAAGGGGCGCTTGAGGCTCTGGCGCGGCTGCAAATCCCCTACGAGATCGAAATCGCTTCGGCCCACCGGTTGCCGGAGCGGGTGCGGGAGTACGCGCGCACGGCGGTGGCGCGGGGATTGCGGGTGATCATCGCCGCGGCCGGCGGGGCGGCGCACCTACCCGGCGTGATTGCGGCCCACACGCCGCTGCCTGTGATCGGGGTCCCTGTCGGGGGAGGGACGCTCGGGGGGCTGGACGCGCTCCTTTCTATCGTGCAGATGCCTAAGGGGGTGCCGGTGGCGACGGTGGCGGTAAACGGGGCTTTCAACGCCGGTATCCTGGCGGCTCAGATCATCGGCGCCAGCGACCCGGCGGTGCGGGAGCGGGTGGCCGCTTACAAGGAGGGGTTAGGCCGGGAGGTGGCCGCGAAGAATGAGCGTTTGCAGGCCCTCGGGGTGGACGAGTACCTGGGGTTAAAAAGCTGATTCCCGAAGAGAATAGAGGGGTTTGTTTAGGTTTCTTTTAACCGTGAACTTCGAACTGAAAAAGCGGGGCGAAGGCAATGATTCCACGTTACACCCTGCCGGAGATGGGACGCATCTGGTCGGAGGAGAACCGCTTCCAGAAGTGGCTGGAGGTGGAGATCGCCGCCTGCGAGGCCTGGGCGGAGCTCGGAGTGATTCCGGCAGCGGCGTTGGCGGAGATTAAAGCGCGGGCCGCGTTCGACGTGAAGCGGATCAAAGAGATCGAAAAAGTAACCCGCCACGACGTGATCGCGTTTTTAACCTCGGTTCAGGAGCACGTGGGCGAAGCGGCGCGCTATATTCACCTCGGGATGACCTCTTCGGACGTGGTAGACACGGCCTTGAGCCTGCTGATGCGCGAGGCCGGGGAGCGGTTGGTGGGGCGCCTGGAGCGGTTGCGGGAGGTTCTGCGCGGTCTCGCGGCGAAGCACCGGCGGACGTTGATGATCGGACGCACCCACGGCATCCACGCAGAGCCGATCACCTTCGGGCTGAAGCTGCTCCTCTGGATGGCGGAGACGGAGCGACACATTGAACGCCTCAAGCGAGCGATAGAGCGCGTGAGCGTCGGGAAGATCTCCGGAGCGGTCGGTACCTACGCCAACCTGGACCCACGGGTGGAAGAGATCGCCTGCAGGCGCCTAGGGCTGCGGCCCGCCCGGATTTCGACCCAGATCCTGCAGCGGGACCGGCATGCCGAATACATGAGCATTTTAGCGATCATCGGCTGTTCGGTGGAAAAGTTTGCCGTCGAGATCCGGGGCTTGCAGCGGACCGACATCCGGGAGGTGGAGGAGCCCTTCAGACCCGGGCAGAAAGGCTCCTCGGCGATGCCCCACAAACGAAACCCGATTATTGCGGAGCGCCTGAGCGGCCTCGCCCGCATCCTGCGGGGAAACGCCTTGGCGGCCATGGAAAACGTAGCCCTCTGGCACGAGCGCGACATCTCGCACTCTTCGGTAGAGCGGGTGATCATCCCCGACAGCACGATTCTCCTCGACTATATGCTCTTCAAGCTTACCGAGCTCCTCGAAGGGCTGCACGTTTATCCCGAGAATATGTTGCGCAACTTAGAGCGCACGGGGGGCCTGGTTTTCTCCCAGCGGGTGCTCCTGGCCCTGATTGAGAAGGGCCTGAGCCGCGAAGAGGCTTACCTGTTGGTGCAGCGGAACGCGATGGAATCCTGGCAGGGCGGCCGGCCGCTGAAGGAGCTCTTAACGGCAGATCCGGAGGTGGCCCGGTGGCTCTCGCCCGCGGAATTGGATAGGCTTTTCGACTACGACTACTTTCTGCGGCACGTTGACGAGATTTACCGGCGCTTCGGTCTGTGAAGTTTCGGGCACCAGATAAGCCAAAATCCTGGATGGGGGTTAGGACTATGGAACGGGGCGAACTCCTCTACGAAGGGAAGGCCAAGCGGGTATACAGGACCGACCGGCCCGACCGCTATCTTGTTGAGTTCAAGGACGAGGCTACCGCCTTTGACGGCAAGAAGCGGGGCACCGTCACGAATAAAGGGCCGCTCAACAACAAGATTTCCGCCTATTTCTTCGAACTGTTGCAGCGCGCGGGCATCCCCACCCACTACGTGGCGACGGTGAGTGATCGGGAGATGCTGGTCCAGGCGGTGACGATTATCCCGGTCGAGGTGGTGACCCGCAATATTGTTGCGGGGAGTTTGGCCAAGCGGCTTGGACTACCGGAAGGGACGCCGCTTAGCCAACTGGTGGTGGAGTACTATTACAAGCGGGACGATCTCGGAGACCCGATGATCAACTCCTCCCACGTGGTAGCGCTCGGGCTGGCGACGGCGGAAGAGCTGCACCGGATGCGCGAGTTGGCGCTGCAGGTGAACCAGGTTTTGAAGGAGCACCTGGAGCCGAAAGGCATCGTGCTGGTCGATTTTAAGCTAGAGTTCGGGCGGGTGGACGGCCAGATCGTGGTGGCAGACGAAATTTCGCCGGATACCTGCCGCTTCTGGGACCGGGCGACCGGCGAAAAAATGGATAAAGACCGCTTCCGCCGCGACCTCGGAGGAGTAACCGAGGCTTATGCGGAAGTGTGGCGGCGGCTGACGGGGGAGGAACTGGATGCGCGGGGATAAGCCCCGTGAGGCCTGCGGGGTTTTCGCCGTTTGCGCGCCCGGGGCCGACGTGGCGCGCCTCACTTACTACGGTCTTTACGCCTTGCAGCACCGGGGACAGGAGAGCGCCGGAATCGCTGTGGCCGACGGCCAACGCATCCTGCTCCACAAGGAGATGGGACTGGTTGCCGAGGTTTTCTCCGAAGAGCGCCTCGCAGAGCTGAAGGGCCACTTAGCCATCGGCCACGTGCGCTATTCGACCACCGGCGCGAGCCACCCGGTGAACGCGCAGCCGCTTGTTTTTTACTGCGGGCGCGGCATGTTAGGTTTGGCCCACAACGGCAACCTCTCCAACGGCTGCTCCCTCCGGCGGGAGCTGCTCGCCTCGGGGGCGGTCTTTCAGAGTACTACCGACAGCGAGGTGCTGATCAACCTCATCGCCAGGCTCAACGGTGACCACAATCTTCCCGCCGCAATCAGGCGGTGCATGGCGAAGGTCGAAGGCGCTTATTCCCTTGTAATCCTGACGGAAGACAAAATTTACGCGGTGCGTGATCCTTACGGGTTCCGGCCGCTTTGCGTCGGCCAGATAGACTCGGGGTGGGCAGTGGCCTCGGAATCGTGCGCGTTAGACGCGGTAGGCGCACGGTTTCTCCGCGACCTCACGCCGGGTGAGATCCTCGAAATCTCCCCAGAGGGGCTCAATAGTTGCGGGGTGATGGATGCCCCGCGACGGGCGCACTGCGTCTTTGAGTACATCTATTTTGCGCGGCCGGACAGCACCCTCGACGGGTTCAACGTGGGGCGGGTGCGGCGCGAGATGGGGCGGCAGTTAGCGCGCGAGTTCTGCCCGCCGGCCGACATCGTGGTGCCGGTCCCCGACTCGGGGATAGCCGCGGCGCGCGGCTACGCGGAGGTTTCCGGCCTTTGCTTCGAGGAAGGCCTCATGAAGAACCGCTATGCGGGCCGGACTTTTATCCAGCCTTCGCAGCGGCTGCGGGATACCGGGGTACGGCTGAAGCTCAACCCGGTGCGGGAAGTAGTGGCCGGTAAAAGGGTGGTCTTGGTGGACGACTCGATAGTGCGGGGTACAACCAGCAGGCGCATCGTGAAGATGTTGCGGGAAGCAGGCGCCCGGGAGATTTTTTATTGCTTGAGTTCGCCGCCGATAATCCGCTCCTGTTACTACGGCATCGATACGTCAAACGAAAGAGAGCTCATCGCGGCGCAGCTGAGCGTGGAGGAGATCCGGCGGCATATCGGCGCCGACGACCTTCACTACCTGAGCATCGAAGGGCTGTTGGGGGTTTTTGGTGCCAGGGCCCAGGATATGTGTGTCGCGTGTTTTACGGGCGATTACCCGGTTAAAGTAAAGGATGCGGGTGCGGGGAAATTCGCCTTGGAGTCTTTAGTGCTGGAAGTGATGGGATGAGCGGGAAGGACGGGGGTAAGTCTCGGGAAGGTCTCACCTACGCGCAGGCGGGGGTGGACATCGACGCGGCCAACCGGGCGGTTTCCCTGCTGAAGGAGATTGTCCGCCGCACCTTCCGCCCGGAGGTGCTGACAGATATCGGGGGCTTCAGCGGGCTCTGCACCATCCCGGCGAAGTACCGCGAGCCAGTGCTGGTTGCGGGTACGGACGGGGTGGGGACGAAGCTTAAGGTCGCTTTTATGAGCCGGAAGCACGACACGGTGGGGATCGATGCCGTGGCGATGTGCGTCAACGACATCCTGGTAACCGGAGCGGAGCCGCTCTTTTTTCTCGATTATCTCGCCGTAGGCAGGCTCGATCCGGATGAGGTGGCGGCGATTGTTGCCGGGGTGGCGGAGGGCTGCCGCCGGGCGGGCTGCGCCCTCATCGGCGGCGAGACGGCGGAGATGCCCGGGTTTTACGCGCCGGGGGAGTACGATCTCGCCGGCTTTGCCGTCGGGGTGGTGGAGCGGCGCCGGATTGTTGACGGCCGGCGCATTGAGCCGGGCGACCGGGTGATAGGGCTGCCTTCGTCCGGGCTACACGCGAACG
Source organism: Thermodesulfitimonas sp. (assembly GCF_052743955.1). Taxonomy (NCBI): domain Bacteria; kingdom Bacillati; phylum Bacillota; class Clostridia; order Thermoanaerobacterales; family Thermoanaerobacteraceae; genus Thermodesulfitimonas; species Thermodesulfitimonas sp. Next base: position 11,941 of record NZ_JBRAIN010000011.1, on the reverse strand, counting down.
GTTTCAGTCTGGCGCGCAAGGTTTTCTTTGAGCTTTTGGGTTACACGGTGCGGAGCTATGTTCCGGCGCTCGGACGGACAGTTGGGGAGGAGCTTCTGACGCCTACGCGCATCTACGTGCCGGTGGTGCTTCCCCTTTTAGAGCGGTTTGACATCCGGGGGATGGCCCACATCACCGGCGGGGGACTGACGGAAAACATTCCCCGGGTGCTGCCCCCGGGGCTCGGGGTGGTGCTGGAACCGGCGTCTTGGCCTGTGCCCCCCGTCTTCCGGTTCATCCAGGAGCACGGCGGGGTGGCGGCGGCCGAGATGTTCCGGACTTTCAACATGGGTGTCGGCTACGTCCTGATTGTGCCGCCGGGGGAGGCCGCAGGCTTGGTAGAAGCGCTGGCGGCACAAGGCGAGCAGGCCTGGGTGATCGGCTGGGTGGAAAGCGGCGTATCCGGTGTCGTTTACTGTTGATTTACAGAAAAACCGAAGTGTACACCGGGTTTTGGGACCCGCTATGAAAAACGATTTTTAAAAGGGAGGGCGAGCGGCAGTGAAGAAGAGGGCACTTATCAGTGTGTCGGACAAGACGGGGGTGGTGGAGTTTGCCCGGGGCCTCGTTGACCTCGGGTGGGAGATCGTTTCGACCGGCGGTACTTACAAGACGATCAAAAGCGCCGGCGTTCCGGTTACGTACGTCTCGGAGGTGACCGGTTTTCCGGAGATCCTCGACGGCCGGGTGAAGACGCTCCACCCGCGGATTCACGGGGGCATCCTGGCGCTGCGGACGCCGGAGCATTTGAAGCAGCTTGAGGAGCAGGGTATTGCGCCTATCGACCTGGTGGCGGTAAACCTCTACCCCTTCCGGCAGACGGTCAGCCGGGAAGGGGTCACGCTCGCGGAGGCGGTGGAAAAGATCGATATCGGCGGTCCGGCAATGATCCGGGCGGCGGCAAAGAACCACCAGTACGTCCTCGTGGTGGTCAACCCGGAGCGTTATCCGGCGGTCCTGGAGGCGTTGCGGGCCGGCGAGGTGGGGGCGGAGCTGCGCTTGGCTTTGGCGCAAGAGGCCTTCGCGCACACGGCGTATTACGATGCGGCGATTGCGGACTACCTCGCGAGCCTCGGACCCGGCGCCCGCTTCCCGCGGGAGCTCACCCTGGCTTTCGACCTGGTGGGGACCCTGCGTTATGGCGAAAACCCGCACCAGCGCGCCGCCTTCTACCGCGATCTGCGGACGAAGGGGCCGTGCGTGGCGAACGCCGAAAAGCTGCACGGAAAGGAGCTTTCCTACAACAACATTCTCGACCTGAACGCCGCCTTTGAGTTAGTGCGCGAGTTTGACGCGCCGACAGTGGTTATCGTAAAGCATAACAACCCGTGCGGCGTGGCCCAGGCGGCGGCGGTAGCGGAAGCTTACCGGCTGGCCTTTGAAGCCGATCCGGTTTCGGCCTTCGGCGGGATCGTGGCGGTTAACCGGACGGTAGACCGGGCAGCGGCGGAAGAGATGGTGAAGATCTTCCTCGAAGCGATCATTGCGCCCGATTTTGAGCCGGACGCGCTCGAGGTGTTGCGCCAGAAAAAGGATCTACGGCTGCTCAGAACCGGCCCGCTGACCGGGCAGACTACCGACTGGATGGACTTCCGCAAGGTCAACGGGGGGCTGCTCCTGCAGGAGGTCGACCGTAAGGTGGCCGACCGCGAGGCGCTCAAAGTGGTCACCAAGCGGGCGCCTTCGCCGGAGGAGATTGAGGAGCTGCTCTTCGCCTTCACGGTGGTGAAACATGTCAAGTCGAACGCCATCGTGGTTTCGAAAAACAGGCAGGTGCTTGGCGTGGGTGCCGGGCAGATGAACCGGGTCGGCTCGGCCCGGATCGCCTTCGCGCAGGCGGGCGAAAAGGCGCGGGGTGCGGTGCTGGCTTCCGACGCTTTCTTCCCCTTCCCCGACACGGTCCTTGAGGCGGCTAAGGCCGGGATCGCGGCGATCATCCAGCCGGGCGGCTCGCTCAAAGACGCCGAATCGGTCGCCGCGGCCGACGCGCACGGGATCGCGATGGTCTTTACCGGCATGCGTCACTTCAGACACTAAGACGGGGGGCGTTCTCGTGTGAAGGTTCTGGTCGTCGGCGGTGGGGGGCGGGAGCACGCCCTGGTCTGGAAGATAAGCCAGAGCCCCCGGGTAAAGCGCATCTTTTGTGCGCCAGGGAATGCTGGTATTGCGCAGCACGCCGCCTGTGTCGGGATCAAGGCGGAGGATGTGGCGGGATTATTAGACTTTGCCCGCCGCGAAGGGATCGACCTTACCGTGGTAGGGCCGGAGGCGCCTCTGGCCGCCGGCATCGTGGACGCCTTCGAAGCGGCAGGGCTCAGGATCTTCGGTCCCCGGCAGGCAGCGGCGCGCCTTGAGGCGAGCAAGGTTTTTGCGAAGGAACTGATGCTAAAATACGGGGTGCCTACGGCCGAGGCGGCGATTTTCGATCTTCCCGCGGACGCCATCCGCTACGTGCGCGCGCGGGGCGGGCCCTGCGTGGTGAAGGCGGAGGGCTTAGCAGCCGGGAAAGGGGTCATCGTGGCGGACGATCCGGCGGCGGCCGAGGCGGCGATCCGGCACATCATGGAGGAGAAGGCCTTCGGCGCGGCGGGAGAAAGGGTGTTGGTGGAAGAGCGCCTCACCGGTGAGGAGGCGAGCGTGCTCGCTTTTACCGACGGCGAAACGGTGCTGCCGCTCCTGCCGGCGCAGGACCACAAGCCGGTCTTCGACGGGGATAAAGGGCCGAATACTGGTGGGATGGGCGCCTATGCCCCGGCGCCGGCGGTAACCCCCGCGCTTTTAAAACAGATCGAGACGGAAATTTTACTGCCTGTTGTGCGCGGCCTGCGGGCGGAGGGGATTACCTATAAAGGCGTTCTCTACGCGGGGTTGATGCTCACGGCAGCGGGGCCGCGGGTCTTAGAGTTTAACGTTCGCTTCGGTGATCCGGAGGCCCAGCCGCTCCTTTACCTTCTCGAGAGCGATCTTGTGGCGGTGATGGAGGCGGTCCTGGCGGGAAAGTTGAGCGAAGTGCAACTCGCCTGGCACCCCGGTGCAGCCGTCTGCGTGGTGCTGGCAGCATCCGGTTACCCCGGCGGCTACCGGAAGGGCGACGTGATTGAAGGGCTGGAAGACGTACCGCCGGACGCGATGGTTTTCCACGCCGGTACGGCTGTGGTGGACGGGAAGTTGGTGACCGCCGGGGGGCGTGTCCTGGGGGTCACGGCGCGCGGTCCCGACGTGCGTGCGGCGATAACGCGGGCCTACGCCGCCGTCGCCAAGATAAGGTTTGCGGGGATGCACTACCGGCGCGATATCGGGCAGAAGGCGCTGGCCCGGATATGAGATGCCGGTCCGGGCGCGGGCGGAGGTACTGGCCTGGGGCAAAGAACGCAAAAATTTGCGGCTGAGGGGAAATAGGCGTGCTACGGATTCTGAACTATGGCGATCCGGAGGTTGAGCGGCTGCTCGACCGGGAGTTTTCCTTTCCGGAAGAGGCGGTGCGGGCCGTTGCGGCGATTATCGCCCGGGTGCGGGCCGAGGGAGATGCGGCGCTGTGCGCCCTGACGGCACAGTTTGACCGGGTGGCGCTCTCGCCGGAAGAGCTCGGGGTGCAGGAAGAAGAGATCACGGCAGCCTACCGGGAGGTTGCGCCGGAGTTTCTGGCAGCGGTGCGGCTGGCGCGGGACCGCATCTTCGCCTTCCACGCGAGCAGAATCCCCGACACCTGGCAGGAGCGCCACGCTGACGGCGCAGTGCTCGGGCAGCTGGTGCGGGCGGTGGCGCGGGTAGGGGTTTACGTACCCGGAGGGCGCGCCCGTTACCCTTCTTCGGTGCTGATGAATGTTGTGCCCGCCCGGGTGGCGGGGGTCGAGGAGATCGTGATGGTCACGCCCCCGGGACCGGCGGGGAAGATCGACCCGCACGTCTTGGTGGCGGCCCGGGAGGCCGGGGTGGACAGGATTTTCCGCGTCGGCGGTGCCCAGGCGGTGGCTGCCTTGGCCTACGGGACGGAACGGGTACCGCGGGTCGATAAGATCGTCGGCCCCGGTAATCTTTACGTGACGCTGGCGAAGCGGGCCGTTTTCGGCAGCGTCGGGATCGATATCTTAGCGGGCCCGAGCGAGGTGGTGGTCATCGCCGACGCAACGGCGGATCCCCGGTGCGTGGCGGCGGATCTTTTGGCCCAGGCGGAGCACGACCCCGCGGCCCGGGTGCTCTTATTAACAACGAGCCGGGAGATAGCAACGCGCGTGCGGGAAGAGGTTAACGCGGCATTTACGGCGTTAGGGGAACCTGCTGCGCTCCGGGAAGCGCTCCGGTTTGCGGCCGCCGTGGTGGTGCCCGACATAGCAACGGCGGTGGCTTACGCCAACTGCTTCGCGCCGGAACACTTAGAGCTCATGGTAGCGGAGCCGTTTGCCTGGCTCGAGAAGGTAAAAAACGCCGGCGCCGTTTTCCTAGGGAACTACGCGCCCGTGCCGATGGGCGACTATATTGCCGGGCCAAACCACGTCCTGCCGACCGGGGGCACTGCCCGCTTTTTCTCGCCGCTCGGCGTGGAGGATTTTCTGAAGCGCACCAACTTTACCTTCCTGTCGCCGGAGGCCTTCGCCAAATTAGCGGGGCCGGCGGCGCTGCTCGCTTCTGTGGAGGGGCTCCCGGCGCACCGGTTGGCGATTGAGGTGCGCAAAGAAGAAAAAGGCGCGGGCTCGAAAGCGGAGGGGGCGGACAATGGCTGAGGAGTTACGGGCACTTCTCCGGCCGGATTTGCGGGACCTGGTTCCCTATGCCGTGCCGCACTACCCCGGGTACATCAAGCTTGACGCCAACGAGAACCCTTACGACTTCGCGCCGGAAGTGCTGGCCGAGGTTGTCCGGCGCTTAAGCGGCCAGACCTTTACCCGCTACCCGGACCCCGAAGCGACTGAGCTCCGCCGGCGGATAGCGGCGTACACGGGAATGGCGCCGGAGAACGTTTTGGCCGGAAACGGCTCCGACGAGCTGATCCTCAACCTCTTCCTGGCCTTCGGCGGCGGTGGGCGGGTGGTGATCACGCCGCCGACCTTTTCGATGTACGCCATCCACGCCCGGATCGCTGGCGCGGCAGTGGCGGCGGTGGCGCGGCGGGAGGATTTTTCCCTCGACCTTGCGGCCCTGCTGCGCGCGGCGCGGGCTCCCGACACGCGGGTGGTTGTTATTTGCTCGCCAAATAATCCGACAGGGAACACGGTACCCCGGGAGGCGGTTGAGGCGCTGGCGGCGGAGGCGGCTGGCCTGGTGCTGCTCGACGAAGCCTACGCGGAGTTTGCCGGCGAAAGTTGCTGCGACCTGGTGCGCCGCTATCCCCGGCTAGTGGTGCTGCGTACCTTTTCGAAGGCCTTCGGCCTGGCTGGTCTCCGGGTAGGCTACCTGGTAGCGGACCCGGAGGTCATTGCGGGCCTCTTGAAAGTGAAACAGCCGTTTAACCTCAACAGCTTCTCCCAGTTAGCGGCGGTTACGGTTCTCGAATACCAGCCGCTCTTCCGGCGGCGGATGGAGGAGATCATTGCCAACCGGGAGGAGCTTTACCGGCGCATGAAGCGGATAGGAGGCGTGGAGGTCTTCCCGTCCCGGGCGAACTTCGTCCTTTTCCGGACGCCGCTTCCGGCCGAGAAGGTTTACGCGGGCCTGTTAGCGCGGCGGGTGCTCATCCGGAACGTGGCGGGGCCGGGGCTGGAGCGCTGCTTGCGGGTGACGGTGGGGACACCGGCGGAGAACGAGGCTTTTTTGCAGGCCTTGGCCGCGGTGGTAGCGGCAGGGGAGGGTTGAAGCGATGTCTGAACGAAAGGCGAGTGTGGCGCGGGAGACGGCGGAGACGGCGGTGCGGGTAAGCCTCACCCTTGACGGCGGCGGCCGGGCTGCTATCAGCACCGGGGTAGGGTTTTTCGAGCATATGTTAGCGCTACTGGCGCGCTTTGCCTCTTTCGACCTCGAGGTAGCGGCGCAGGGGGACCTGCACGTCGACGCCCACCACACGGTAGAAGATGTGGGCATCGCCCTCGGGCAGGCTTTTACCCGGGCGATAGGGACTAAAGAGGGCATCCGCCGTTTTGGCCACGCGCTTGTCCCGATGGACGAAGCTTTGGCGCTTGCAGCGGTTGATACCAGCGGACGGGGAGCGCTCTTTTTTCAAGGCCAGCTGCCGGCCGCCCGCGTGGGGGATTTCGATACGGAGTTAGTTCCCGAGTTTTTCCGGGCCTTCGCGGTCAACGCGGGGATCACGCTTCACCTCCGGATCCTTGCCGGACGGAATACCCATCACGTCTGCGAGGCGCTTTTCAAGAGCTGCGGGCGGGCGCTCAGTGACGCGGTAGCCCGGGACCCGCGGGTGCAAGGCGTCCCGTCGACGAAAGGGACGTTATGACGGTTAGATGTTTAGGGTTGGCGGGAGCGGAACGCGGCGGTACGGGAAGGCGGGCTTTTTCTTTATGGGAGGCACGGCGGTGATTGCGATTGTTGATTACGGGATGGGAAACCTGCGGAGCGTCGAAAAGGGTATCGCGAAGGCCGGTTTTGCCGCGGTAGTGACGCGGGAGCCGGAAGTGGTAACGGGGGCTGCCGGCGTCATCCTGCCCGGGGTAGGCGCCTTCGCCGACGCGATGGCCAATCTGAAAAGCACCGGCCTGCTCGACGCCCTGCACCGGGTTTTGAGACAAGGGAAGCCTTTTCTCGGCATCTGTCTGGGGCTGCAGCTTCTTTTTGAGGTGAGCGAGGAGTGGGGCGAGACGCCAGGTCTGGGCTATTTCAAAGGGCGGGTGCGGCGCTTGCCCGCGGGGGTAAAAGTGCCCCACATGGGCTGGAACGAGCTGGAATTTTCGGGGCCGTCACCACTTTTTGCCGGCATCCCGGACCGGACCCACTTTTATTTCGTACATTCCTACTATGTAGACCCGGTGGAAAAGGAAATTGTGCTGGCCGAAACGAACTACGGAATGCGCTTTGCCGCCGCGGTGGGTAAGGGTAAGGTTTTTGGGGTCCAGTTTCACCCGGAGAAATCGAGCACGTGGGGGCTAAAAATCCTCGGGAATTTCGGGAGGCTGGTGGCCGAATGCTTGTAATCCCGGCAATTGACCTGCGCGGGGGCCGGTGCGTCCGCCTGGTGGAAGGGCGTCCCGATAAGGAAACGGTTTACTCTGGTGACCCGGTAGCTATAGCCCGCTGCTGGGAGGCGGCCGGGGCTAAAATGCTGCACGTGGTCGATCTCGACGGCGCCTTCGCTGGCCGGCCGGTCCACCTGCCGCTGATCCGGGAAATAGTTGCGGCGGTCGCGATCCCGGTGCAGACCGGCGGTGGCATCAGGGACCGCGCGGCGGTCGAAGCGGCGCTTGCCTGCGGGGTGGCACGGGTCATCCTGGGCACGGCGGCCGTTACCGATAGGGCGCTGCTGTGCGAGCTCGTCCGCGATTTCGGGGCGCGCGTGCTGGCAAGTGTTGACTGCCGCGACGGGGTGGTGGCGGTACGCGGCTGGGAAAGTCTATCTGGCGTCGAAGCCGCGGCCTTTGGGCGGCAGCTTAAAGAGTGCGGCGTGGCGCGGGTGGTCTTCACCGACATCGCGCGCGACGGGACCTTGATGGGACCCAACATTGCGGCGGTAGGCGACTTTGCGCGGGTGACGGGGCTAAAGGTGATCGCTTCCGGCGGCGTTTCGCGGGTGGAGGATATCCGGGCGCTGCGGGAGCTCGAGGAAGCGGGCGTAGAAGCGGTAATCATTGGCAAGGCGCTCTACGACGGGCGGCTCTCGTTGGCAGAGGCCATTGCCGCGGCGGAGGGGAAGGAGATTGTTAGCTAAAAGGATCATTCCCTGCCTTGATGTGGACCGGGGGCGGGTGGTCAAAGGGGTAAACTTCGTCAATCTGCGGGACGCCGGCGACCCGGTCGAACTTGCCGCGCTTTACGACCGAGAGGGGGCGGACGAGCTCGTTTTTCTCGACATCACCGCTTCCGCCGAGGGGCGAGAGATCATGCTCGAGGTGGCCCGCCGGACGGCAGAAGAGGTTTTCATTCCCTTCACCGTAGGAGGGGGCTTAAGGACGCTTGAAGACATCCGGCGCATGTTGGCGGTGGGCGCCGACAAGGTCTCGCTCAATACGGTAGCGGTAAAAAACCCCCAGCTTATCCGGGAGGCGGCCTCCCGTTTTGGCAGCCAGTGCGTGGTGGTGGCGATTGACGCCCGGCAGGTAGCGGCGGGGCGCTGGGAAGTCTATATCCACGGGGGCCGGACGCCCACCGGAATCGACGCCCTAGCGTGGGCGCGGGAGGTGGAGGCGCTTGGGGCGGGGGAAATCCTCCTTACCAGCATGGACCGGGACGGCACCAAAGACGGCTTCGATATCGACCTCACGCGGGCGGTGGTAGACGCCGTCCGGATCCCGGTTATCGCTTCGGGGGGCGTTGGCACACCTGAGCATATCGCTGCGGGGCTTACCGCTGGCGGCGCCGATGCAGCGTTAGCCGCATCGATCTTCCATTTTGGCGAGTATTCTATCCGCGCGGTCAAAGAGTACCTGGCCGCGCGTGGCATACCGGTGCGTCTTTAAGCCGATACCGCCGCCTTTTAGCCCGTAGACCCTGATTTTAACGTTCGGCTCTAAATAACGGCGTAGCCCGTGCCGGATTGCCTCTTTTTAGGAATATAGAGTGTAAATAAGGCGCAGGCAACGGGGTGCCTGGCGGTTTCAGGAGGGGGAAACTTGGTCTTCAACTTCGATCGGTTCAAGTTTAACGCCGACGGCCTTATCCCGGCGATCATTCAGGACAACCGGACGAATGAGGTCCTGATGCTTGCCTACATGAACCGGGATGCGCTGGCCAAAACTTTGAGCAGCGGGGAAACCTGGTTTTACAGCCGGAGCCGCCAGCAGCTCTGGCATAAGGGGGAAACCTCCGGGAACATCCAGGAGGTTGATGAGGTTTATTTCGATTGCGATGCCGACGCCCTGCTTATCAAGGTCCGGCAGCACGGCGCAGCCTGCCACGAGGGTTACAAGAGCTGTTTCCACTACCGGATCGAGAAGGACGGTCGGGTAGCCCTCGTAGGGGAGATGGTTTTCACCCCGGCGGATGTCTACGGGGGGAACGAAGGAAAGCCCGCTGGGGCACCGCCACGGAAAAAAGATGGGCCGAAGCCGGTTTGCGTTTACGGCTGCACGATTCTCGAAGAGGTTTACGGGGTGATTTTAGACCGCAAGCAGACCAGAATTCCGGGCGCCTATACCAGTTATCTGTTTGACAAGGGCGTAGATACAATCCTGCAGAAGTTGGGCGAGGAAGTTACCGAAATCTTAATCGCGGCTAAGAACCGGCAGCGGGACGAGGTGATAAAGGAAGCGGCGGACGTTATATACCACCTGATGGTCCTGTTAGCCGCCGAAGGGGTTGACGTGTGCGAGGTTTTCGATGAGTTAGCTAACCGGAGAAAGTAGCTCCATCCGGGAGCGTTTCGGGGCGGCGGGCCTTTGTGAAAGGAGCAGCCGCCTTTTTCTTGCGTCAGAGCCGGGAGTGCCGCCGTATTATAACAAGGAGAAGCGGGTTAGGGAGGCCTCGCGCGTGGTGGAAACATCCCGGAATGGAAACGGGACGGTCCGGGCGCCGGTTCCGGCCGGTCCGGTCCAGCCCTTACCACCCGTAATCGAACTGGCCGTTCTCGAGGGCCTCGGCATCTTTGCCTTCCTTTTTGGGCATCGGTTGGGGGGCGGAGGGGCGCCTCCCTACACCTGCAGAGATAACCGCTGCTGCCATCGACGGGGGGATTTCGGTTGGTGTCGATATCTTCTTCCAGCTTTACCTGCCGGAGCTGAACCCGTACGTTGATGCGGCGCTAAGCAGTTTTTTAGCGGGATTTCTTGCCGGCCTAACGCACAGAATCTGGCCGCACGAAGGGTTTTCGCCCGGTTTTGCCGCGGGAAGTCTGCCCTATGCGAACTTCCTGAAGAGCTCAACGAACTCGGCTACGGCTGTTTTGGGATCCCTGCCTTGAGCCATGGCTGAGGTCAACGCTTCCGCGAGATGGCAGGCCAAGGTATTTATGGCCACTTGATTGATGGCGGCTTTAACGGCCGCGAGTTGCAGGATTACTTCGCTGCAACTGCGTCCGTCCTGAAGCATACGGGCGATTCCCCGCACTTGCCCCTCAATCCTTTTCAGGCGCAGGAGCAACTCCCGTTCCCATTCTTCTTTTAAACTCGGGTCCAGTTGCAATCCTCGTTCCCTCCTTTGTTTCGTTACTCCCTTTTCCGGATTACTTCTGCGCTCCCCGCGTCCGCAGCTCCCGGTATAATTCCCCGCACTCCGCGTAGGAGAGCTGGCGGACCCACGGGCAGGCGAAGGATAGCGTTGTTTTAACCATCGTGTCGAAGTTGTTGTTAGCTACGACTTCGTAATAGGTGAGGAGAGCCCGTGCCGCACCGTGTTCGCATTTCCAGACCCTTTCTTCCATCCCTGTTGAGGGCGGCCTTCCCGCCGCATCTCCTCTTCCATAACGTTAAGGATTTCGACCCGGTGGGGCCCGAAACCGAGCGTGGGGGAACGCATTGTACCACCTTCTTGCCGTTTCTTACCTGCTCTAATTATACCACTTGGGGAGGTCTTTATAGCTGCTAAAAATTTTTGCCTTTCGGTTACGGCCAGGTCTTGGGTTAGGGTAGAATAGGCAGAAAAAAGCCCCCATGCTGCTATTAGGGGCACCACGAAGGCTCAAAATGGGCGGTAGCGCCTGCTTTTTCCCCGGAAGTAGGCGCGGGTGAGGCCGGCCAGGAGGAGGAAGCCGGCGACGCCCACGGCGGCGTAGAGGTAACGTACCAAGCAGCGAAAAACCGAGCAGGCTCGCTGCGAAGGCCGCGAGGGCGACCGCCACCGCCGTTTTGCGGAAGCGGGGGCTTGCGGGTTTGGCCACCCTAGTGGTGAAACCGTAGAGGTTGGCAACGGCGGTCGTATAAATCTCGGCGAGGAGCACTAGCCCGTAAGCCTTTTGAATTATGGGGGAGAAGCGGCCGGCGATGTAGACCATCGGGATTTCGAAACGGGCGGCTTCGAAGGGGACGGTGAGGATGGCGAGGTTGATCGCCAGCGCCCCGAGCCCTATCCCTAGGCCGCCGAGGAGCGCGCCTCTGTTCACGGCGGTGTGGCGCTAGCCGCTGCGGCGCCGAGGGGGCGAGAATCGGGATGGCGAGGACCAGGTTGTAGGAGACGTAGGCCAGCGCGGCGGCTGGCCAGAAGGGAATGACGGGGTTTGCCTCTTGCGCCCAGAGGCCGATAGTTTTGAGGTCGGGAGGAATGGTGGCAAGAGCGGCGAGGCTTAGCCCGAACACAGAGAGGAGAAGTACCGGGACCACAAAGCTAATCGAAAGAACCACCCCATAAAACCCGGCCAGGACTGTGACGAGGGAGGCTACCACCATCAGGGCGCTGCCCAGGAGTTTGGGGAGGCCGAATTGTTCGGCAAAGATGGCGCCGGCCGCCATCGCGCTCAAGGCGCCGAAAAGGAAAAAGGTGATGATAGCGTCGACGACCCTGCCGAGGAAAGGCCCTCCAGCGGTGGTAACGACCGTAACGTAAGATTTGGCCCGAAGCTGCCAGCCGAGGCGTAAAACGGCGCCCCCGAAAAAGATAAAAAGAGATACGGCGAGGGCCAAAGCCAGGATACTCTTAAGCCCGAAGAAGGTGAAAAACTGGAGTACCTCTTGGCCGGAAGCGAAGCCTGCCCCTACAACGGTGCCGATGTAGGAGGCGGCGATGGTGAGCGCCGAAAGTTTCCTTGAATCCATACCCTATTATATTGCCGGAGGACCGCCTGGATCAACCATGGAAAAAAGTGGGTTCTTGCAGAGGGTGTTAGTGTAAAGTTACTGTAGGAATCTTTGGAGGGTATGAGGGAGGAGAAAAC
>NZ_JBRAIN010000010.1:21403-24756 GCF_052743955.1 Thermodesulfitimonas sp. | reverse complement strand
TTTTTAAAGCTCGGGTTGAGCGGTTTAGTGGGCGCCGCGGGCTACGGCTTGGTTAAAGCCCTGGGGGAGGGGGCGTACGTTCACGAGCAGCTCCGGCCTGCTCTCAAAGCGCGCGGCGAGGATTACTACCGAGGCCTCTTTACGTATGATGCGGTGGTGCGGACGAGACCTGCGCCGGGAACTGCACCCAGGCGTGCGGCTGGCGGGCTTATACGCGGGGCGGGGTATTGCTCAAGACGGAACCCGCTGCCGACTACGACCGTTTCGACCCGGTGGCCCAAAAGGCCTACCTACCTCGGGGGTGTATGCGGGGGGCCTCCTACCCACGCTACATCTACGGCCCGATGCGGGTAAAGACGCCGCTTATAAGGGTTGGGCCGCGGGGTTCCGGCCGGTTCCGGCGGGCCTCCTGGGATGAGGCCTTGGAGTACATTGCCGACCGCTTGTTAGGTATCATCCGGGAAGACGGCGCCGAGGCGGTAACCTTCTTTTCCCCGATCCCAGCCTATAACTACATTTCTGCGGCCGGGGGATACCGGTTAGGCAACCTTCTCGGCGCTACGGGTCCCCTTTCCTTTTACGACTGGTACTGCGACCTTCCGGCGGGAGAACCGGAAACCTGGGGTGTACAGACGGAGGAATGTGAGGAGTGGGACTGGCTGAACGCCCGATGCTGCTCTGGCCCTTGGCATTGCCCGGGAACTGATCGCGCGCGGCTGGTACAATAAGGATTACGTACTCACCTTCACTGATATGCCCTTTCTGGTCCGTGAAGATACCGGGGCGTTTTTGCGCGAAAGTGATCTCGTCGCCGGGGGAAGCCCGTATAAGCTTTACGTTTGGGATCAAGGGCGCGACCAGCCGACGCTTGCACCAGGAACCTTGGGCGATGACCGGGATACCCTCGACTGGTCCGCGGTAGGGGTTGCGCCGGTGCTTGAGGTTACCCGGCCGATGACCCTCGCTGACGGGCGGCAGGTCACAGTGAAGAGCGTTTGGACGATGCTCCGGGAGAGGCTCGACCGCGATTACACCTCGGAAAGAGTCGCCGCAATTACCGGGGTGCACGCTGAGGCGATTGGTTTCCTTGCCCGGGAGCTTCACGAGCGTCACCCCGCGATGATCATTGAGGGCGGCGGTTGCAACCCCTGGTACCATAACGACCTCAATAACCGCGCGATGATTTTGCTTATGGCTTTAACGGGGAATGTTGGGGTTAACGGCGGCGGCTTTCACCAGTATACGGGCCAGTACCGGGTATGGCTGAAAGGGTTGCCGCAGTACGTCAAGTTGCTGGCGAGTAAAGCCTGTAACACGACGCTTTTTGTCTGGACCCACTTCGATAAGTAGCTCTGGCACCTGAAGATGTCTTGGGCGGAGATGTGCCGCGCCATTGAGCAGGGGGAGCTAAAAAACTGCCTGACGGCTCACCCGTCAGCACCAACCCCCGCGAAGCCTTCGCCTACCGCCAGTATCTATTAATTAAAGCGCTGGCGAATAAATGGATGCCGGTCTTCCCGGCGCCGCCGTAGCGGCCGCGAGGCATCTTCATCTGGCGGGGGAATTTTGTCAATAACGCCAAGGGAGGCTACCGGCTCCTGGAGTGGTTCAAAGACGAAAAGAAGCTTGATCTGGTCGTGACGATTGACTTCCGGATGTCCACTTCCGCCCTCTTTGCCGATGTGGTTCTGCCTTTGAGATCTTTAAACTCCTGGCGAAGGAGATCCAAGAAAAAGCCCGGGCGCTGCGAGCCGCGGGTGTTTGGGATGCGCGATGGTTTGATGAAACCCGAAAGGTGCGCCGGGACTACACCCAGGTCTACGACCTCTTTATCGACCGGGCAGGGAAAGAGCATCCCTTCTTTGCGGGGAAAGGCGAAGGGGCGCTGGATACGCCGGAGAAGGTAGCCCATTACATCGTCCGGCAGAGCCCTATCCTTTACCCGGATCCGGAGCGCTACCAGGCGCGGCGAGAGGCTTTTGCACCCGAGATCCAGCGGTTGATCGAAGCCTATCTGCGGGATAAAGACGCGGACGCTTATGCCGCCGGGCTCTTAGAATTATTAAAAGAGGGCCCTATTCCCTTCCCCGGCCTCCAGCCAGACCGGCCCCATAATCCCTTCCGGGAAAATGTGGCCCGAAAGCTCCCCTGGCCAGGCGGCGGCAAATACGCATCGCAACTCACTATCAGCAAGTACCCCTGCGTGATTCCGGTTAAGGCGAACAAGACGCTTACCGGACGTCAGCAGTTCTACATCGACCACTCCTACTACCTTGCTCTGGGCGAGGCGCTGCCGGTTTTCAAATGGCCGGAAGATGATCCTTTTAACGGTCGGCCTGCTCCCTTAAAACTAAGTACGCCCCACGGGTGGTGGCGGACCCACAGCACTTTCTCCGACAACGACATCCTCCTCCGCTTGCAGCGTTTCGAGGCTATGGTCTTGATCAACCCCCTGGATGCGCGAGCACGGGGCATTAGCGACGGCGATCTGGTGGAGGTGGTAAACGACTACGGCCGTTTGGTTTGCCGGGCGAAGGTGGTTCTGGGGATTAGGCGGGGGACGGTCCGCTCGGATCTGGTGGGCGATCGTGGAGACCCGGCCGGGGCCGGGCTACCCCCGTAACTGGGAGAAGTGTACCGCGCGCGGCGAATTGCCGGGACCCGAGGATTACGGGGAGGTTCCGGTTTTGGATTACAGCCGGCTACAGGACAACTTCGGCGGTAAGGTTCCTAAATTAGTTCCTGTGCGGGCACCAGATTTCGGCCCCAACTGGTATGAGGATGTGGGGGAAGGGAAGACCCCGCACGATGCCTGGTTTTTCTACCTGCACCTCTCCTGTACGCACTGCACTAATCCTGCCTGCGTGCGCGCCTGCCCGAGCGGGGCGATTTATAAGCGGGAGGACGGGATTGTTCTTATCGACCAGAGTCTTTGCAAGAGATTCAAGGCCTGCATCCAGGCCTGTCCCTATAAACGCATCTTTTGGAACAGCGCGTTACGTTTTTCCGAAAAGTGTATCCTCTGTTACCCTCGCCTCGAAGAAGGTAAGCCGCCGATGTGTGTGCAGGCGTGTACCGGTAAGGCGATATTTTTTGGGGACCTTGCGAACCCGGATAGCATAGTGAGCAAGTTGGTCTCAAAATACAGGGTGGCGCTGCCCCTTTACCCGGAGTACAACACGCAGCCGAATATCTTTTACCTTCTCCCGGTACTGACTCCGGCTAAGGGAGGAACGGACCGGCGACCCCAAGTTCAAATTCGCATCCCGCGCGCCGAGCTGCGCCGTCTCTTCGGTCCGGCGGTAGACCAGGCGGCGGCAACCCTTCTGGAGGCCAGAAATGCGGCAGCGCAG
>NZ_JBRAIN010000010.1:16865-21303 GCF_052743955.1 Thermodesulfitimonas sp. | reverse complement strand
ATTAGGCTTTTGCCTAGTGGGCCTGGTGGGGAGCATCGGCGGATTTCTATCGATCCGGGAAACGGCGTTAAGAGAAGCTACTGCCCTTGCTTGGCATTCCCGTTCCGTAAAGGGGGCATTCTTGGTGTGGCAGGAAGAAGAAGGGCTGCTTCTTTTTAGCGCGACCTTTAAAATGGCGGCGGTAGCCTTCAGTTACCCCACGCCGGTCGCCCAGGAGTTGGTCGGGAGCGGGTGCTTTAAAGGGATCCTGCTTGCTGCCTTGCGGGAGGGAGGTTCCGACGGGGCGGGGGCGCTTCCGGAAGATGCTTGGGCGGTGGCGGTCAAGTTTTGGGCAGGGCCGCTAACCGAAATCCAGGCCACCTATACGGGACTCTTTGATGCCGGGTACCCCCAGCCGCCGTGCCCGCCTTACGCGGGTTTTTACCTGCCGGGCGGCACCTCCTTCCCCGGACCGCGGCCAGCGCTTTTTGGGGAGCTCCAGGATCGCTACCGGCGCTGGGGGCTTGACCCGGCGGGCGAGCTTCCCGACCACGTGGCGGTTGAACTGGAGTTTCTTCACTTTTTGTGCAGCCGCCGGTTAGAGGCGCTGCGCCGGGGGGACGTGGCGCTTGAAGACGCGCTTTCTCGGGATCAGGCGTGGATGCTGGCCCACCTGCGAGACTGGCTCCCGGCCTTCGGGAAACAGTTGCGGGAGCTGGAGAGCGCTTGCTTTTGGGCCCTTACCGCTGGTGTGGTGCGGGCGTTAGTAGATCACGAAGAAAATATTGTAAAAAATGCTAAGGGATGAATTCTCCTTACGGCAGGGCAAAGTAATAACGGGCCATTCTCGGCGAAAAACTTATACGGAAGGGATTGAATGGCGCGCCGGAAGCGGCGAACCGTGGTTCCGGAGGCCAAGCCTGCTCTCGATAGGTTCAAGTACGAGGTGGCCGGGGAACTGGGACTTGCCGCCAAGATCGAGCGCGTCGGCTGGGGTGATATGACCAGCCGGGAGTGCGGTCTGGTCGGCGGCAACATGGTGCGGCGGATGATCCGCTACGCCGAGGAGAAGATGTCCCAGGGCTGAAAGTAACGGCGGGGGCTGCCGGGTAACGGCAGCCCTTTCCCCTTGTACTTTTTTATTTTTCGGCCGCCTTTTCCTCCTGGGCCTTTTTAATGATCTTTTCGGCGAGCTGGGCCGGCACTTCTTCATAGGAGGAGAACTTCATCTTAAAGGTCCCCCGGCCCTGGGTTATCGACTTGAGATCGATGGCGTAGCGGGTCATCTCCGCGAGCGGGACGTAGGCCTTGATCAGAGTGTGCCGCCCGCTCGGTTCCATACCGAGGATCCGCCCCCGCTTGGTATTGAGGTCACTGATAATGTCGCCGACGAAGTTTTCCGGAACCAAAACCTCGACTTCCATGATCGGCTCAAGCAGGACCGGCTTGGCCTGTTGCATTCCCTTCTTGAAGGCCATCGAGGCGGCGATCTTGAAGGCGAGTTCCGATGAGTCTACCGGGTGGAAGGAGCCGTCGTAGAGGTTGACCGCCACGTTGGTCACCGGGTAACCCGCCAAAATGCCCTCGGCCATCGCTTCGCGAACGCCCTTCTCTACCGCCGGGAAGTACTGGCTTGGCACCGCGCCGCCGAAAACGCTCTCGGTGAACTGAAATTCGGCGTCCGGCAGCGGTTTGAGCTCGAGCCAGACGTGGCCGTACTGCCCGCGGCCACCCGTTTGCTTTTTATATTTTCCTTCGACTTTGGTTTCGCCCCTGATCGTCTCCCGGTACGGGATGCGCAGCGGCTTCTGGTTAACTTCCACCCCGAACTTGCGCTTGAAGCGTTCGAGGATCATGTCGAGCTGCGTTTCCCCCATGCCGGTGATGATGGTTTGCTTCGTTTCGGTGTTCTTGGTTACCCGGACGGTTGGCTCCTCTTCGACCAGACGGGCGAGCGCTGTGGCCAACTTATCTTCATCGCCCTGCGTCTTGGGCTCGACGGCAATAGAAAGCGTTGGCTCCGGGAAGTCGATCGGGTCGAGCTTCACCGGTTTATCCTTCTCGCAGAGGGTGTCGCCCGTGGTGGTTTCGGCAAGTTTCACCAGCACGCCGATATCGCCGGCCGGGATGCTTTCGGTGGGCTGCTGGTTTTTGCCGCGGAGGTAGAAGGCCTGCCCGATTTTTTCGGGTTTCTCCTTCGTGCTGTTATAAACCGTCGCGTCGCTCTTGAGGACACCGCTGAAGACGCGCACGAAGTTCATTCTGCCCACGTAAGGGTCGGCGAGCGTCTTGAAGACGAGGGCGGCAAGCGGCCTTTCTTTAACCTCCGGTGCGGGAAAGAAGCGGGCCAAGAAAGCAAGGAGAGTCTTAACCCCGCAATTTTTCGTGGCCGAGCCACAGAGGACGGGCACGAACTTGGCCGCCCGGAGGCCCTTGGCCAAACCCGTTTGAATCTCTTCGGGGGTAAGCTCTGCCCCTTCGAGGTACTTCATAAGGTACTCGTCGTCCGCTTCGGCTGCCGCCTCGATCATCTGGTCCCGGTAGGTTTCCACCGCGCCGGCAAGGTCAGCGGGGACGGGCGCCTCCTTTTCCCCTTTACCGTCGTCGAGATAGGCCTTCTGGTTGAGGATATCGACCACGCCCCGGAAGTTTTCGGCCACGCCGACCGGTATGGTAAACGGCACAAAGTTGGCGCCGAACTTTTCCTTCAGCCCCGCGAGGACCTGATCAAAATTCGCGTTTTCTCTATCGAGCTTGTTGATAAAAACAGCCCGCGGCAGTTCGCCCGCCTGGTCCCAGATGATCTCGGTCTGGACTTCCACGCCAGCCACGCCACAGACGACGAAAAGCGCTCCTTCTACCACCCGGAGGGCCGCTTTTACCTCCCCAATAAAGTCAGAGTAACCTGGGGTGTCCAGGAAATTGAGTTTCTTGCCTTCGTACTCGCAAGGGACGATGCTGGTATGGACGGTGATGCCGCGCTTGATCTCTTCGGGGTGGTAGTCGGCCGTGGTTGTGCCGTCTTCCACCCTCCCGAGGCGCGTGATGGCGCCGGTATTAAAAAGCAGCGCTTCGACAAGTGAGGTCTTACCGGTCCCGCCGTGCCCAACTACCGCGATATTCCTGATGTCTTGTGCCGCGTAGTTTTTCAACCTTTCTGTTCCCTCCCGTAATATTTTTCCCGTTTTCAAGCGCGTTTGCGCTAAAATACCCGGAATTTTACCGGCGTTTTGCTCCCGGCTCAACCTATGCTATTTCTACGGCCGGCGGCGAATTCCTGTTTTTTTACCTTAGATTTTTCTTGCTGAATTCGCCCGTTCGCCGTTTCCCGTTCTGCGCCTTTGGGACTGGCCATATATATAGTTAGCGGGCAAAAATAGCGAGAAGGCGGCGGAGGAAAAAACCGGTGCGCCAGTCACTCCTGGCAGGTACCCTGGTCTTAACCGGTGCCAGTCTGGTAAACCGGGTCCTAGGCTTTGTTTACCAGGTCTTTCTCATCCGGCTTATCCGAACGGAGGGCATCGGTCTCTTCACGATGATTTATCCGCTCTACGTCCTGGCTCTGGTCATCGCTTCGCTGGGTATCCCGGTGGCTATCGCTAAAAGCTGATCGCCGACGCGGTAACCAGGCGGGATTTTGGGGCGGTGGGGCGGTTACTGCGCCTTTCCCTTGCCTGTACGGTGATAGCGAGTATTTTAGTCACCGTAATGGGGCTAGCAACGGCGAAGGTTTTAACCACGAAGCTTGTTTCTAATCCGGCGACTCACCTTCCGTTTGTATCTTTACTGCCGGGCGTCTTTATCGTTTCTGTCTGCTCGGTCTTCCGGGGCTTTTTTCAAGGACTCCAGTATATGACGCCCACCGCCACCAGCCAGATGTTGGAGCAGTTAGTGCGGGTGGTTGCGGGGCTAACGCTAGCCTCCCTTTTGCTGCCTTACGGCGTGGTGGCGGCGGCCTGCGGCGCGTCGCTTGGGGTGGTTTGTGGGGAGGCCGCCGGCTTCCTGCTAATGCTCGTCTATTTCTTTCGGAGCCGCGGCCTGGTAGCCACGGGGCGAAGGGGCCCCTTTTTCGACCTTGCCCTCGGCCGGGAGCTTTTCGGCCCGGCCCTTCCTATTACGCTAATGCGCCTTGTCTCCACAGGCTTCCTGGCTCTGGAGGCGGTGCTCATCCCGCACCGGTTGCTCGCGACGGGGCTCACGACCCGGGAGGCGACGAGCATCTACGGCCAGTTTGCCGGTATCGCCGAAACCCTGCTTTACACTCCCGGGATTATCACCGTTTCCTTGGCCACCGCGCTGGTGCCGGCCATTGCTGAGGCGCTGGCAGCGCGGCGCGGCGATCTCCTTAGTTCGCGCGTGAACAACGCGCTGCGCCTGACGGTGCTCACCGGGCTACCGAGCGCGGCGGTGCTTTTTTACTTCCGGGCGAGCTCTGCCATTTCATTTTCGGCTACCGGGA
>NZ_JBRAIN010000010.1:0-16765 GCF_052743955.1 Thermodesulfitimonas sp. | reverse complement strand
ACCGGGATTCTCCAGGGATTGGGCCGGCCGCTTGTGCCCTTCCGGAACCTCGTGGTGGCCTCGATTTTTAAACTCACCGGCATCTACTTCCTGACTGGGCTGCCGGGTTGTGGCATTCGGGGGGCCGCGGCGGCGGTCGTTGTCGGTTTTGCCGTAATGAGTCTCCTCAACCTCGTTGACCTTTGGCAATTGACTGGCTGCTCACCTGGCGTCGGGGAAGTGTTTCTAAAGCCGCTTGTGGCAACGCTTCCAGCGGCTTTGGTCCTTAAGTGGGGCCATACTTTCTTTGCTGCCCGGGAGACGGGGCTGCTTTTGAGTCTTGGGGTAGCGCTTTTGCTGGCCGGAACTGTTTACCTCACCGTCTTAATTCTCACCGGGGTTTTGCGGCGGGAGGATTACGCGCGTTTATTTTTTATTTTCTGGAAAATTTTCGTCGCTATAAAAAGATGAGAAAGAAGTTAACATAATATAGGGAGTTTAAGTGCCTGTCTGTCACGAAGAGAGTGTTCTCAAGGGCTGGCCGGAAAGAAGGAAACGGGATAGAGGGTCCTGGAAGCCGGAAAAGCGTAAGGCAAGCCGCAGGGTAACCGGAGATAAAGTAAGGTGGCGGCGAAGAAGCGGGGTTGAAAGCGCTAAAATGGTGCGGAGGTGAGGGGGATGGCGCAGTTTTTCCCGCAGAAGAAGCTTTTACCGGAAGCGGTTCTGGACCGCTTTAAATACGAGGTGGCCGCGGAGCTCGGCTTGACATCCCAGATCGAGGATGGCTACTGGGGGAATATCGTCGCGAAGGACTGCGGCCGGGTAGGCGGCAAGATCGGCGGCCAGATGGTCCGCGTGATGATCAGAGACGCTGAGGAGGCCCTCCGGCGAGGGGAGCGTTTTTAAGAGCAAGGAAAAATTTTTTCTGCCGGGGGTTGACAGAGGTAGCTCGGAGCAGGTAAACTTTCTCGTAACTGAATAAGGTTTAGCCGAGCGGAGATGAGTTTGAGAAGAGCGCAGATGAGGCTGGGAAGGCGGCTTTGCGAGTTCTGCCAGCACTCATTCTGGGTGCTGGCTTATTTTTTTGCGGTGAAGGGAGTGGGCAGCGTGATTTATCCGCCCCGGGAGGAATACCTGCGCCTGAGTAGGAATTACGACGTGGTCCCGGTTTTCCGGGAAGTAGCGGCGGACTTAGAAACCCCGATCGCGGTCTTCAAAAAGATCGCTTCGTCGCCCGCCTACCTCCTCGAAAGCGTTGCCGGCGGCGAGTTTTTAGGACGATACAGTTTTATCGGCTACGAGCCCTTTCTTGTCTTCCGTGCCCGGGGGAAAAGCGGTACGGTGCTGGGCGAAGGGAAGAAACAGCGCTTCACCGGCTCCCCGATAGGGGTTCTGGGCGAGTTGCTCGCCAAGCTTCGCGGGCCGCGTCTTCCGGGCCTACCGCGCTTTTACGGCGGCGGGGTGGGCTACTTCGGCTACGATCTCGTCCGCCACTTTGAGCGCCTGCCGGTGCGGGCTGTCGACGACCTGGGGCTTGACGACTGCCACCTTATCTTTACCCGGGTAGTGCTCGCCTTCGACCACGTCAAACACAGGCTGGTAGTGGTGGTGAATACCCGCCCCGGCGGTGATCCCGAGAGGGCTTACCGGGAGGCCCAGGAAAAGATCGGGGCGGTGCTGACTGACCTTTCCCGGCCGGTAGGATTAGAGGGGGCGGTTGGCTTGCCGGAAGCGCCGGCCCGTGTGGTCGCCAACATGGAAAAGGAGGAATTCCTGGCGGCGGTGCGCCGTGCCAAGGAGTACATCCGGGCGGGCGACATCCTCCAGGTGGTTTTATCCCAGCGGTTCGCGCAGGAGTTTACCGGCGATCCCTTTGAGGTTTACCGGCGGCTGCGGATGATTAACCCCTCCCCCTATCTTTTCTACCTTGACCTCGGCGACCCGGTGGTGGTCGGTTCCTCGCCGGAGATGCTGATCCGGGTGGAGGAAGGGGTTATCCAGACGCGCCCGATTGCCGGTACACGCCCGCGGGGGCAGGATGCCGCGGCCGACGAGGCTCTGGCCCGCGAGCTGCTGAGTGACCCGAAGGAGCGGGCGGAGCACATCATGTTAGTAGATCTGGGCCGGAACGATCTGGGCCGGGTCTGCCTGCCGGGAACGGTTCGCGTTCCCGAGTTTATGACCATCGAGAAGTACTCCCACGTGATCCATATTGTTTCCGGAGTTGAGGGCCGCCTGGCACCGGAATATACGGCGCTTGACGCACTGGTCGCCTCCTTTCCCGCGGGGACGGTTTCGGGGGCGCCGAAGGTGCGGGCGATGGAAATCATCGAAGAGCTAGAGCCGGTCCGGCGCGGGATATACGCCGGGGCGGTGGGTTACCTGAGCTTTACCGGGAATCTCGACACCTGTATCGCTATCCGCACGCTGGTTATCCACCAAGGAAAGGCTTACGTGCAGGCCGGGGCGGGAATTGTCGCCGATTCCGAGCCGGAGCGGGAGTATGTCGAAACGCTCAACAAAGCGCAGGCGCTCCTTACCACGCTCGGAGCTCCGGGGTGGTCTGCGGTGGCCTCTGAAGAAAAAGAGTTTTCGCCGGTACTAGTAAAGTAGTTAGCCAAATGATTAACCTTGTCTAAGATTTGAGGGGTGCTGGCCTTGGTTTTAATGATCGACAATTACGATTCCTTTACTTACAATCTTGTGCAGTACCTGGCGGAGATCGGGGCGGAGGTGCAGGTTTACCGGAATGACGCGATTACCCTTGAGATGATTGCGCGGCTTAATCCCTCCCACATCGTCCTTTCGCCGGGGCCCTGCACGCCTAACGAGGCGGGTATTTGTCTGGACCTGATCGCGTACTTCGCCGGGAAAATTCCGATTCTCGGCGTTTGCCTCGGGCACCAGGCGATCGCCCAGGCCTTTGGGGGCCGCGTGGTGCGGGCGGCGCGGCTGATGCACGGGAAGACGTCGCCAATTCACCACGACGGGCAGACCATTTTCCGAGGCATACCCTCTCCCTTCACGGCGACCCGGTACCATTCCCTCATTGTCGCTCCCGAGGACCTGCCGCCGGTGCTCGCGGTGAGTGCCTGGACGGCGGAGGGAGAGATCATGGGCCTCCGGCACCGGGAGTTGCCGGTGGAAGGGGTGCAGTTTCACCCGGAGTCGATCCTTACGGAATACGGGAAAGAGCTGCTGCGGAATTTTTTGCGCCTTACAGAGTAACGGGAGAAAGGGGTTGAAAGGGATGCTCAAAGAGGCGCTGGCCAAGGTGGTGGCCGGGGAAAACCTGACGGTCGAAGAGGCGCAAGCGGTGATGGAAGAGATTATGGGGGGCGCGGCTACGCCGGCGCAGATCGGTGCCTTCTTGGTGGCGTTGCGGATGAAGGGGGAGACGGCGCCGGAAGTGGCCGGCTTCGCCCGGGCGATGCGGGAGAAAGCGGTGGGTTACCGGTCGCGCCACCCGCTGCTGGTCGATACCTGCGGTACGGGTGGCGACGGCGCCCATACGTTCAATATTTCGACCACCGCGGCCTTCGTGGTTGCCGCGTGCGGCTGCCCGGTGGCGAAGCACGGCAACCGTTCTGTTTCGAGCCGGGCGGGGAGCGCCGATCTCCTTGAGGCGCTCGGGGCAAAAATCGACCTGCCGCCGGCTGCGGCCGGGCAGTGCCTGGATACGGTCGGTTTTGGCTTTTTCTTCGCGCCCCTCTGCCACCCGGCGATGAAGCACGCGGCGGGCCCCCGCCGGGAACTGGGCCTGCGGACTGTTTTCAACATCCTCGGGCCGCTCTGCAATCCCGCCGGGGCCCAGGCCCAGGTGGTGGGCGTTTACGCGCCCGAACTGGTGGATCTGGTGGCGGCGGTTCTCTCCCTCCTCGGGGTGAAGCGGGCCTTTGTGGTTCACGGCGCGGGAGGGCTTGACGAGGTCTCGCCGGTGGGTGAGGTGCTTTACGCCGAAGTGGTAGACGGGGCGGTCCGACGCGGGGTCCTCGACCCGCTCGCGTACGGCGTGGGACGCTGCCCGCTGGCGGCGCTACAGGGCGGGACGGCGGCAGAAAACGCCGCCATCACCCGCAGGATTCTTGAGGGTGAAGCGGGGCCACGTAGTGACGCGGTGGCGCTAAACGCGGCCTTTGCGTTAGTGGCGGCGGGGATGGCGGCGGATGTGCGCGAGGGGCTCCAGCTCGCATGTAGGGCGCTGGCTTCCGGCGCGGCGCGCGCCAAGATGGAAGAGTACGTAGCTCAGAGCTGGAGCGTGGGATAGGTGCTAGGCGATATTATCGAACATAAACGCGCCGAGATCGCCCGACGGAAGGCGGTCTGCCCCCCGGAGGTTCTCACGGCGGCCCTCGCATTTACCCCACCGCCGCGTGACTTTCGGGCTGCGCTCCGCCAGCCGGGGCGGGTAGCGGTGATCGCCGAAATTAAGCGGGCGTCACCGTCGAAAGGGTTCATCCGTCCGGATGTCAACCCGGTGGCGGTGGCCAAGATTTACGCGGCCGCAGGGGCGGCGGCGATTTCGGTTTTAACGGACGAGCGCTTTTTCCGGGGGCACCCAGAATTTTTGCGTCTGGTGCGGCGGGTAACAGAGCTGCCTCTTCTCTGCAAGGATTTTATTCTTGACCCGTACCAGATTTACGAGGCCCGGCAGTTAGGTGCCGACGCCATCCTTTTGATTGTGCGTATCCTCCGGCAGCGGGAGCTAACGGAGTTTTTGGGGCTGGCGCGGCAGCTCGGGATGGAGGCGCTCGTGGAGACGCATACGGAGGAAGAGATCGCCCGGGCATTGGCCGCCGGGGCGACCGTGATCGGGATCAACAACCGCGATCTGAAGAGTTTCACTACCGATATTAAGACCACCTTCCGGCTAAAACGCTATCTCCCGCCGGAGGTGGTGGTGGTGAGCGAGAGCGGTATCAGCTCGCCGTTGGCGATGCAGGCGTTAAAAAAGCACGGGGTGAATGCGGCGCTCGTCGGGGAAGCGCTGATGGCTGCGCCCGACATCGGGGCAAAGCTGCGGGAACTTGTCGCTGCCGGTGCAGAAGGCAGCTATGAGGATATAGGTTAACAGCTAACGCTAAGTGAGGTAAGCGCTGGTGGTGCGGGTGAAGATCTGCGGTATCCAGGACGTAGAAACCGCACGGGTGGCGGTCGCGGCTGGGGCCGACGCGCTGGGCTTTGTTTTCGCGGCCAGCCGGCGGCAGGTAACGCCGGAGACGGTCCGGCAGATTGTGGCGGCCCTACCGCCTTTCGTGGTGCCGGTCGGGGTTTTCGTTGACGCCCCCCTTGAAGTGGTAAAGGAGATCGCCGTCTACTGCGGGCTCGGCGCGGTCCAGCTTCACGGAACGGAACCCCCCGGCTACTGTGCGGCGTTGGGGGATGGTGGCATCCGGGTGATCAAGGCGCTGCGGGTAAAGGGACCGCAGGACCTAGTCGGGCTGGATGCCTACCCGGTTCAGGCGCTGCTCCTGGACACCTTTGTTCCCGGGATGGCAGGGGGCACCGGCAAGGCTTTTGACTGGGGACTGCTGGCGGGAAAGGTTTTCCCCGCACCGTTGGTCCTCGCCGGGGGCCTTACCCCGGAGAACGTGGCGGAAGCGGTACGGCGGGTGCGGCCCTATGCGGTCGATGTCTCAAGCGGGGTTGAAACCGGGGGCCGGAAGGACCCGGCCAGGATCCGGTTATTCATTCAGCGGGCGAAGGAGGTTTTCTAATGCTGCCAGATGCGCGGGGGTATTACGGCTGTTTCGGGGGCCGGTTTGTGCCCGAGACGCTTATGCCGGCGCTCGAAGAGCTAACGGCGGCTTACGCGGCCGTCAAAGACGACCCCGGCTTTCAGAGCGAGCTTCAATGGTACCTCAAGGATTACGTGGGGCGGCCGACACCACTTTATTTCGCGGCGCGGCTCACCGCCCACCTGGGCGGGGCCCGGATATACCTCAAGCGGGAGGACTTAAACCATACTGGCGCCCACAAGATAAACAACACGATCGGGCAGGCGCTTTTGGCGAAGCGGATGGGGAAGCGGCGGGTGATCGCCGAAACGGGTGCCGGCCAGCACGGGGTAGCTACGGCTACGGCAGCGGCGCTTTTAGGTTTTGAGTGTGCCATTTACATGGGAGAAGAAGATATCGTCCGGCAGCGGCTCAATGTGATCCGGATGCAGCTTTTAGGCGCGCAGGTAATCCCGGTGGGTGCCGGAAGCCGGACGTTGAAGGACGCGATGAACGAAGCGATCCGCGACTGGGTGACCAACGTCCGGGACACCTACTACCTGATCGGCTCGGTCGCCGGCCCCCACCCTTACCCGATGATCGTGCGGGATTTTCAGGCGGTGATCGGGCGGGAGACGCGGGAGCAAGTCCGCCGGGAAACCGGACGGCTGCCTGACGTGATTGTGGCTTGCGTTGGGGGGGGGTCGAACGCTATGGGCATCTTTTACCCGTTTCTTAACGAGCCGGCGGTGCGGCTGGTCGGGGTGGAGGCGGCCGGCGAGGGTCTGGCGACGGGGCGCCACGCGGCGACGCTTAACTGCGGCCGCCCCGGGGTGCTGCACGGCTCTTTGAGCTACGTCCTTCAGGATGCGGACGGCCAGATAAACCTTGCCCACTCGATTTCCGCCGGGCTGGATTACCCGGGGGTAGGACCGGAGCACGCCTACCTCAAGGAGACGGGCCGGGTAACTTATACCACCGCTACCGACGCGGAGGCGCTCGCGGCTTTCGAACTGCTGAGCAAGACCGAAGGGATCCTCCCCGCCCTCGAGAGCGCGCACGCGGTGGCCGAAGTGGTGCGGCTGGCGCCTATGTTGCCGCCCGACGCGGTGGTGGTAGTAAACCTTTCGGGCCGGGGGGATAAGGATGTGGAAACGGTGGCCCGGGTAAAGGGGTTGAAGCTATGAGCCGGATAGCCGCGACTTTCACCGGTTTGCGAAAACGGGGCGCGAAAGGTCTCATTACCTATCTTACCGCTGGCGATCCGGACCTGGAGCGGACGGCGGCGCTCATTACGGCGATGGACCAGGCGGGTGCCGATATTATCGAGGTGGGGATTCCTTTCTCCGACCCTCTGGCTGACGGACCGGTGATTCAGGCGGCGGCAAACCGGGCGCTTGCGGGGGGAGTGACGGTCGCTAAGATCCTGGGAATGGTGGCCCAAGTGCGAGCGGCGGTTGCAGCACCGCTAGTGCTGATGACTTACTACAACCCGGTCTTCCAACAGGGGCTCGAAGCCTTCTGCCGGCGGGCGGCGGAAACTGGTGTGGACGGGATAATCGTGCCCGACCTCCCCTATGAAGAGAGCGGGCCGCTGCTGCACGCTGCGGACCATTACGGGATCGATCTCATTCCTTTAGTGGCGCCTACCAGTACCCCTTCCCGGATTGCGGCGATCTGCGCGCGGGCGCGGGGCTTCATCTACTGCGTTTCGGTTACCGGCGTGACGGGAATGCGGGAGACGATCGAGACGGATCTGAAGAGTTTAAGCCAAACTATCCGCCAGCACACTGACCTGCCGGTGGCGATCGGTTTCGGGGTTTCGGGTCCCGAAGCGGCGGCGCGGCTCGCTCCCTTCTGCGACGCGGTGGTGGTCGGCAGCGCCATAGTCCGCCTTATTGGCGACGGGGCTTTCGAGGAGGTAGGAAGGTTCACCGCGGCTCTGAAGCAGGCTTTAAGCCCGCGGGGATAGATCCCCTTATGCCGGGTAGTTGTTTTCGTGAGGCCGATCCTGGCAAGGCAGGCCGGCACGGAGAAGAGCGTGGCGAGCAAACAGTACAGGTCTTAATAAAGGATTGTCCTGCCAATAGGACTATGGTAAGATGGTTCAAAAACCGGGGAATGAGGCGGTATGGAAATCAAGGTGCGCGGTTGTCTTGATAGCCTGGCGGTTTACCAGCCGGGTAAGCCTATCGAAGAGGTCAAGCGGGAGCTGGGCCTCGAAGACATCGTTAAATTGGCTTCTAATGAGAACCCGCTCGGTCCCTCGCCGCGGGCGATGGCGGCTGTGGCCGCAGCGATCAGCCAGCTGAATTTCTATCCGGACGGCAGCGCTTACCGGCTGCGCCAGGCGCTGGCGGCCCGGCTCGGGGTTGAATTTGATGCCGTGCTCGTCGGCAACGGCTCCAACGAGCTCGTCCAGATGCTGTCGCTAGCGCTTTTGGAACCGGGCGACGAGGTGGTAATGCCGGTCCCAACCTTCCCGCGTTATGAGCCCCTCGCCCGGCTGATGGGGGCGGTGCCCGTGGAGGTGCCGCTTAAAGATTTCCGGATCGATATCGAAGCGATGGCCGCCCGGGTGGGGCCGAAAACCAAGATGATTTATCTCTGCAACCCGAACAACCCGACGGGAACGATTGTCACGCGGCAGGAGGTTGATTGGCTGCTCGGGCGCCTCGACCCGGCGGTTCTGGTTGTTTTTGACGAGGCTTATTTCGAGTACGTCACCCACCCGGACTACCCCGACGGCCTTGATTACTACCGCAGGGGTTACAACGTGATGGTGCTGCGAACCTTTTCTAAGATGTACGGTCTGGCGGGGCTGCGGGTCGGCTACGGCGTTGGGTCGCCACGGCTTGTCAGCTATCTCAACCGGGTGCGGGAGCCCTTCAACGTTAACGCCCTAGCCCAGGAGGCCGCGCTGGCTGCGTTAGAGGACGAGGAGTTCGTGACGCTCACGAAAAAGACGAACGAGGAAGGCAAGCGATTTCTCTACCAGGCTTTCGGGGCGCGGGGGATTCCTTACGTGCCGAC
Organism: Thermodesulfitimonas sp.; assembly: GCF_052743955.1. NCBI lineage: Bacteria > Bacillati > Bacillota > Clostridia > Thermoanaerobacterales > Thermoanaerobacteraceae > Thermodesulfitimonas > Thermodesulfitimonas sp. The sequence goes on along the minus strand of NZ_JBRAIN010000010.1, from coordinate 8,036 downwards.
GGAGGCGAACTTCATCTTCTTCGACGCCGGTCGGGATGAGCGGGTAGTCTTCCGGCGGCTGCTGGCGGAGGGCGTCATTATCCGGGGCGGTTTCGGGTATCCGACGCACCTGCGGGTGACGATCGGCACGGCGGCGCAGAACGCCCGCTTTGTGGCGGCGATAGAAAAGGTTTTGGCGGAGTAAAACGGAGGTGGAGTATTGAATGATCATCGTAATGGCGAACAACGCTACGGAACAGGAGATTGAAGGCGTAATCAGGCGGATCGAGGACGAAGGTTTCAAGGCCCACCTTTCGCGGGGCGTGGAAAAGACGATTATCGGGGTTATCGGGGACGAGCGGAGGCTAAAGGAGGTTGCCCTGGAGGTGTTGCCGGGGGTGGAAGAGGTGATCCCCATTCTTCAACCCTACAAGATGGCCAGCCGTTCCTTCCGCGCCGACAGGACGGTTATCGACCTGGGAGACGGTATCGTGATCGGCGGCGAGAGGATCCACGTTATGGCCGGACCGTGCGCCGTGGAGAGCCGGGAGCAGTTGCTGACGGCGGCCGAAAAGGTTAAAGCCGCGGGCGCAACGATCCTGCGCGGCGGCGCGTTTAAACCGCGCACCTCCCCTTACTCTTTCCAAGGGTTAGGCGAAGAAGGACTCAAGATTTTGGCCGAGGCGCGCGAGAAGTTCGGGCTCAAAATCGTGACGGAGGTAATGGATATCCGCACCCTGCCTCTGGTTGCGGCGTACGCGGATATCATTCAGATCGGCACCCGGAACATGCAGAATTTCGACCTCTTGAAGGAGGTTGGCAAGGTTAACCGGCCGGTGCTCCTCAAGCGCGGCTTGTCAGCGACCATTGAGGAGTGGCTGATGGCGGCCGAATACATCCTCACTAACGGTAACTTCAACGTGATCCTATGCGAGCGGGGCATCCGCAGCTTCGAAACCTATACCCGCAATACCCTCGACCTTTCGGCGGTCCCGGTAGTGAAGCACCTGTCGCACCTGCCGGTGGTGGTCGACCCGAGCCACGGCCTTGGGCGCTGGAAGTTCGTGGCGCCAATGTGCCGGGCGGCGATCGCGGCGGGGGCCGACGGCTTGTTAGTGGAGGTTCACCCCAACCCGGCGGCAGCGCTCTGCGACGGGGCGCAATCGCTTACGCCCGAAAACTTTGCCGCAATGATGGATGATCTGCGACGGATAGCGGCGGCGTTAGGGAGGACGCTTTAGTGGCCGTTTTGCGGGTTGGCTTTTTAGGGCCATCGGGAACCTTTACGGCGCAGGCGATGGCCCGTTTTTATTCGGGCCAGGATTACGAAGGGGTCCCTTATGCCGAGATACCGGAGCTTTTCGGTGCGGTGGCGGCGGGGGAGGTGGCGGCGGGGGTTGTCCCCGTCGAGAATTCCCTTGAAGGCAGCGTGAACGTGACGCTCGACCTTCTCGTCCGGGACCCGGCGGTGGTCATCGTGGGCGAGGTAATCCTGCCGGTCGTCCACCACCTTCTCGCCCGACGCCCCGGGCACTTTACGCGGGTGCTTTCCCACCCGCACGCGCTGGCGCAGTGCCGGGCGTTCCTGGAGCGAGAGCTGCCGGGGGTGGCCCGGGAAGCGACCACCAGCACGGCAGAGGCGGCCCGGCTGGTGGCTTCCGCCGACGCATCCTGGGCCGCCATTGGCACCGAGGAGGCGGCAGAGCGCTACGGGCTGGTCGTGGTGGCCCGGGCGATTCAGGATAGCGCCGAAAATGAAACCCGTTTCGTGGTGATCGGGCGCGAACCCGCTTCCAGGACGGGGAAGGACAAGACCTCGATCGCCTTTTCGCTGCGGCACGACCGGCCGGGCGCGCTTTACGCGGCGCTGGGCGAATTCGCCCAGCGCGGGATCAACCTGACCAAAATCGAATCCCGCCCGGCGCGGCGCAGCATCGGGCACTATATCTTTTTTATCGATTGTGAGGGCCACAGGGAGGACGCGCCCGTAGCGGCGGCCCTGGCGGCGATAATAGAAATGAGCACTTTTTTTAAGGTTCTTGGTTCTTACCCGCGCTGGGAGTGAGGGGGAAGGCGATAAGGTGCTCGGACGGGTTGCGATTATCGGTGTGGGGTTGATCGGCGGCTCCCTCGGGATGGCGCTTAAGCGCGTCGGTCTGGCAGAAGAAGTGGTGGGCGTCGGGCGGAGCGCGGAAAAGCTCCGGGTAGCGCTGGAGGTTGGAGCAGTCGACAGGGTGACGACTGCGTTAGAGGCGGTGGCGGGCGCGGCGCTTGTCGTGGTGGCCACACCGGTCGGCACGGTGATCCCGATGGTAGAGGCGGTAGCTCCTTATCTTGGTGCGGGGACCGTGGTTACGGACGTGGGGAGCACCAAGGCGGCCATCGTGCGGGCGGCCGAGCCCATCGCCCGCGCCCGGGGTTTTTCTTTTGTGGGGGGCCACCCGATGGCTGGCTCGGAGCGAACCGGGGTGGAAAGTGCCGACCCTTACCTTTTTGAAAATGCCTACTATATCCTGACCCCGACCCCCGCTACCGAGCAGGACGCGGTGGCGAAGGTCCGGGCGCTGGCCGCAGGTGTCGGAGCCCGGGTAATAGAGCTTTCGCCCGAGGCGCACGATTTTTACGTCGCGGCGGTGAGCCACCTTCCCCACTGCGTGGCTGCGGTCCTCGTCAATACCATTGGGGCGCTTCCCGAGCGGGAGGCACTGCTGCCTCTGGCCGCGGGGGGCTTTCGGGATACCACCCGGGTGGCGGGAGGGGATCCGGCGCTGTGGCGGGATATCCTTCTCTCCAACAGCGATGCCGTCTTGACCATGATCGGCCGCTACCGGGAGGCGCTGGGCGAACTTGCGGCTCTGATCGCTGCGGGCGACGGCACGGGTGTGGAAGGGTGGCTGCGGCGCGCGCAAGAGGTGCGCCGGACGGTGCCGGCCAAGAGCAAGGGCTACCTGCCGGAGCTTTACGAGATTGTGGTGACTGTTCCCGACCGGCCAGGCGTGATAGCCCGGCTGGCGGGGATTCTTGGTGATGCCGGTATCAATATCAGCGACATCGAGATTCTCCGGGTGCGGGAAGGGGAAGGCGGCACGATCAGGCTCGGTTTTGCCAGGGCTGCCGACCAGGAAGAGGCGGTGCGCCTGTTGCGGGCCAGCGGCATTGAAACCCGGAAACGGTAAGATCTTAATAAACGTAGAACGTAGAATGCCGAACGGGCCCGGAAGGTCTGTCAGTATAAGGTTGAACGACTATCAGGGGAGGGGTTTCTTTGTGGCTCAAAATCAAGCCGGCACACACCCTGCAAGGTGAGGTCGAGGTCCCCGGCGATAAATCGATCTCCCACCGGGCGCTCATGTTAGGGGCGATTGCGGAAGGAGAAACGGTGATCAAGAATTTTCTCGCCGGTGAGGACTGTTTGGCTACCCTGGCCTGCCTGCGCGCGCTGGGGGTGGCGATCACGGAGCCGGAGGCGGGGCGCGTGCGGGTTGAAGGGCGCGGGCTGCACGGGCTCACCGAGCCCGCCGACATCCTCGACGCGAAAAATTCCGGTACTACGATGCGGCTGCTTCTCGGCATCCTTGCGGGGCAGCCTTTTTTCAGTGTCATCACCGGCGATGCGAGCCTCCGCCGGCGACCGATGGGCCGGGTGGTCCAGCCGCTGCGGGCGATGGGGGCCCAGATTATGGCGCGGGCTGGCGGAGAACTTGCCCCCCTTGCGGTTAGTGGCGGGGGACTCAAGCCCATCGAGTTTACTTCGCCGGTGGCGAGCGCCCAGGTAAAGTCGGCGGTTCTTTTAGCGGGACTTTATGCCGCCGGAGAGACGGTGGTAACCGAGCCGGCGCTTTCCCGCGACCATACCGAAAGGATGCTGGAGCTTTTTGGTGCGCCCGTCAAGCGGAACGGGCTTACCGTTGCGGTTCGGGGTGGACCGGTGCTAAAAGGGATGTCGGTACGGGTCCCCGGCGATATTTCCTCGGCCGCCTTCCTGCTGGTTGCCGCCTGTATTGTGCCGGACGCTGCGGTGACCGTAAAAGGGGTGGGCCTTAACCCGACCCGGACCGGGATCCTCGACGCGCTGCGGGCGATGGGAGCCCGGATCGAGATCGAGGTGCGGGGTACCGGGCCTGAACCGTGGGGCGACATTACCGTCTATTCCGGGCTGTTGCGCGGAACGCAGGTGGGCGGCGAACTGATCCCGCGCCTCATCGACGAAATCCCTGTGCTAACGGTAGCGGCGGCGTATGCCGCTGGCGAGACGGTGATCCGCGACGCTGCCGAGCTCAAGTATAAAGAGTCGAACCGGTTGCAGACGATGGCGGTAGAACTGGCGCGCTTGGGGGTAGACGTTGCAGAGTTGCCTGACGGGCTGGTTATCCGCGGCGGGAAGCCGCTAAGAGGAACGACGGTGGAGAGTTACGGGGACCACCGGGTGGCGATGGCGCTAGCGGTGGCAGGCCTTGCCGCCACAGGCGAGACGGTTGTTCAGAACGCTGGGGCGATTAATGTTTCTTTCCCTGGTTTTGTGACCGTGCTTAGGCGCCTTGGTGCGGCGGTTGATACGGAAATTTTAGCTTAGAAAAAGGAAATCTATAGGCAGTGTCGAATTCAAATCAGCGAAGGCAAGAAAGGGCAGAGTACGGCTTTGCGGATCGCGATCGACGGCCCGGCAGGTGCCGGGAAGAGCACGGTAGCTAAAAAGCTGGCGGGACTCCTCGGCTATAACTATATCGATACGGGAGCGATGTACCGCGCGGTTGCCCTGGCGGCTCTCGCGGCGGGGGTTCCTGGTGACGATCCAGAAGCACTGGCGCGTCTGGCTAAAAGCCTTACGATCGAACAGGTCTGGCAGCCGGACGGGATGACTTTAAAGGTTTTTCTGAACGGGCGCGAGGTGACGCGGGAGATCCGGACGCCCGCGGTTTCGCGTTTTGTATCCGTGGTGGCGCAGGTTCCCGGGGTGCGGCAGCAGCTTACCACAAAACAGCGGGCCATGGCGGCATCCGGCCGGGTGGTGATGGAGGGGCGGGATATCGGTACGGTGGTGCTGCCTGACGCCGAGAAAAAGTTTTTTCTCACGGCGTCGGTTGAAGAAAGAGCGCGCCGCCGCTTCCTCGAGATTACTGGGCAGGGATACGCTGTGACCCTCGAAGAGCAGATTAGGGAGATTGCGGCGCGGGATGCCTGGGACGCGTCGCGTGCGGTGGCGCCACTAATGCCGGCGTCCGATGCGGTGGTGATCGATACCACAGGCAAAAGCCCCGATCAGGTGGTGGCGGAGATGGCGGCGCTAGTGCGCGGGGGCTAAAGCGGTGGTTTACTGGTTTGCCTGGGGTTTATGCAAAGTGCTGCTCCTGGTCCTGCGGCGGTGGAAGGTAGAAGGGACGGCGAACCTGCCGCGCGAGGGAGCGGTTATCGTAATTGCGAACCACCAAAGTTACTGGGACCCGGTGGTGCTGGGAACAGCGCTGCCGCGGCGGGTCTACTTCATGGCCAAAGAAGAGCTTTTCCGAATACCGTTTTTCGGTCTGCTCTTGCGCCTTTTGGGCGCCTTTCCGGTGCGGCGTGAAGTTTATGACCGCCGGGCGTTTAAAATAGCGCTTGATCACCTAATGCGCGGTCACGTCGTCGGGATATTCCCCGAAGGAACGCGCAGCCATACGGGAAAGCTCCTGCCTGCGCAGCCAGGGGCGGCGATGCTGGCGCTGCGGAGCGGGGCGCCGGTGGTTCCGGTTGCCCTTATCGGCACCCGGGGCCTCTGCGGTCGGGTAAGAGTTAGGGTGGGTAGGCCTTTCTTTCTGACGTCTGGGGGCGGAAAGCCGTCCCGCGCAGAGATAACGGCCGGGGGCGAGAAAATGATGGCGGCGATTGCCGCGCTAATGGAAGTAGGTACTGATGGAGGTTAAAAGAGCAGCGGCGGCGGGCTTTTGCTTTGGGGTGAAGCGGGCGATAGAGCTGGCGCTGCAGGCCCGCGCGGAAAATGCCGGGCGGATTTTTACCCTGGGCCCCCTGATCCACAATCCCCAGGTGGTCAGGCTGTTGGCTGAGAAGGGGATTGAGGTAGTTCAAGACTTGGCGGCCGCGGCGGCGGGGACCTTAGTTATCCGGTCTCACGGGGTAGACCCCGAAGTTCTTGCAGCCGCTCAAGAATTAGGCTTGAAGGTAGTGGACGCTACCTGCCCTTTTGTAAAACGGGCGCAGGAACTGGCACGGAACCTCACTGAGCAGGGCTACACGGTAGTTGTGGTTGGCGACCGGGAACACCCGGAGGTGCGGGGTATCGTCGGCTGGGCCGGGGGACGGGCGCAGGTGGTGGAAGGCCCGGAGGAGGCTGTCCGTCTGCCGTTTTTCCCGCGGGTTGGAGTTATCGCGCAGACCACACAGCCGCTTGACAATTTCGAGGCGGTAGTAGCGGTACTCCGGCGCCGGCTAGTTGAGGAAGCCGAAGAGAGGCCTTCCGAACTCCGGGTTTTCAGCACCATCTGCCACGCGACTGCCGAGCGGCAGCAAGCAGCGCGTGAGCTTGCTGCCCAGGTCGACGTGATGGTGGTGGTAGGTGGCTATGATAGCGCCAATACCCGGAAGTTAGCGGCGATCTGTCGCGAGAGCGGCACGCCGACTTACCATATCGAAACCGCCGACCAGCTCAAATCGGAGTGGTTTGCCGGGGCGCGGGTGGCGGGGCTGACTGCCGGGGCGTCCACACCTGATTGGATTATCGAGGAGGTAGAAAGGCGAATGAAGGAACTGGCGGAAAATGCGCGGGAAGAGATGCAGATGGCCGATTTCCGGACCCTGCGCGGCGGCGAGATCGTTAGGGGAGTGGTGGTGGCGATTGACCAGAACGAGGTGCTTGTAGACGTAGGGGGCAAGACAGAAGGTATTATCCCGCTCCGGGAGTTGTCCTGCTGCGAGATTTCCTCCCCGCACGAGGTCGTGAGTGTGGGGGATGAAATAGATGTCTGGGTGGTCAAGGCCGAAGACCACGAAGGCCGCGTCATTCTTTCTAAGGGCCGCGCGGATGCAGAGAAAGCCTGGGTGAGATTGCAGGAAGCCTTCACGAAAGGGATGCCCGTTGAAGGGGTTGTGCGGGAGGTGGTGAAAGGCGGGGTGATTGTGGATCTAGGCGTTCGGGCCTTTCTACCTGCCTCCCTTGTCGACCGGGGTTACGTGGAAGACCTGTCGAAATATTTGGGCCAGAAGGTGACCTGTAAGGTTATCGAGCTTAACCGGGCGCGTAAAAAGGTTGTCCTTTCTCGTAAGGCCATTCTCGAAGAGGAATACCAGCGGAAACGCGAGGAACTATTCAACTCCCTCCAAGAAGGTGCGGTGGTAAAAGGCATTGTGCGGCGACTCACCTCGTTCGGCGCCTTTGTGGACATCGGGGGCTTAGACGGCTTACTGCACATTTCGGAGATTGCTTGGCACCGGGTCAACCATCCGGCGGAGGTTTTGAAGGTCGGCCAGGAGATCGAAGTTAAGGTGATTAAGATCGACCGGGAGAACGAAAAGATCAGCCTTTCCCGGAAACAGGTAATTCCCGACCCCTGGGAGACGGTAGCGGAAAAGTACCCCGTGGGCAGCCTGGTAGAGGCAAAGGTGGTTCGACTAGCGCCCTTCGGTGCTTTTGTGGAGCTTGAACCGGGTGTGGAAGGGCTGGTGCATATCTCCCATTTCGCCGACTGGCACGTAGAGAAGCCGGAGGATGTGCTTAACGAAGGGGACAGGGTTACGCTCCGGGTTCTTAGCGTTGATCCTGCTGGGCGACGCATCCGGCTCTCCTTGCGCGACGCCATCCGGAAGGAAGAGGATGTGACCGTAGCTGAGCAGCAGACCACGGAAGATAGCATGACTGTCGATTACGCTAGTGCGGTAACCCCGGCGGAAACAGAGGTAGAGGGAACCGGGGATGAAGGAGGTCCTGATTTCTCCGACGACGCGATTTCGGATTAAAGGGTTACCCTGAGATAGAAGGCTGGGCTATGAGGTAACCGTAGAAAAGAGCGGGGCCGGAACGAGATTCGGTCCCGGCGTTTCGGCCATTTTCAAGCCTGAAACTTTTA